>JBEKNG010000186.1:0-8798 GCA_049523075.1 Paraburkholderia sp. | reverse complement strand
ATCGGCACCATCCGCCCGGACATCACCACCATGAAGAACGGGAAGAACAGCACGACAGCCACAAAAGGCAGATCGGGCAGGTGAGTCACGAATAGCACCGGCAGCATCGACACGAGGGCGGCGATGCGAAACACCCGGTGCTTGCCGTAGCGGTCGGCCATGCGCCCAATCGCCCGCGAGGTAAAGAACGTCGCGAAGCCGCCGCCCATATACATCCACGACAGATGCGCAGGCGGCACGCCATGGTTGAGGACCAGCATCGGCGCGATAAACGGAATCACCAGCATATGCGACACCATGATCATAAAGGTGAGCGCAAATGCATTCAGGTGGCGCGGATTGCCGAGCAGGCGCATGAGGTCGGGCAATACCTGGCGCAACGGCGGCGGCCGCCGGCTCAGGTGTTCGGCAAGCGACGGCACGACCAGAGAGCCGCCGAACCAGATCAGCACGGAGAGCACCACCAGCAGCACGAACGGCGCTGCCCAGTTGAAGTGCGCCCCGAGCATCACGCCGGCCGGCACGCCGGCAATCGCAGCCAGCGAGAAGGCGGTCATGATGGTGCCGGTGGCCGCCCCGCGGCGCTGGGCCGGGATCACGTCACCGACGATCGCCATGATCACCGAGCCCAGCACGCCGCCGCTGATGCCGGCAAACGCGCGTGCCGCGAGCAGCAGCGGGTAGCTGCTGGCTAGCGCACAGCCCAGATTGGACAGTGCGAACAGCGCATAGATTGTCAGCAGCAACTTGCGCCGGTCGAAACGGTCGATGTAGGTGGCAGCGAATAGGCCCGAGAGTCCCGAGCACCACGAATAGGCCGACACCGCGGTCGCGAACGCGGCCGGCGCAATGCCGAAGCTATGCATGATCTGCGGGCCCAACGGCATCATGATCATGAAGTCCATGATGATGGTGAACTGCGTCAGCGCGAGCAGCCACAAGAGGCGGCGTTCGTGCAGGGTGCTGATGGAGTACATCGGCAGATATCCTTGACAAGGTGAGGCCAGCCGGTCGGCTGGCAGCGGGCGCTGCGTGGGTTCAGTCGTCGAGATTTTCGTGGACCGCTTCGGCGCCCTGTTTCCAGTAGCTCGCCGCACGGATACGCGATTTGTCGACGCCGCGTTCGGTGCACAGGTGATACCGCACCGCGCGCATCGTCGCGGATTCGCCCGCAGCCCAGACGTAGCCCTCGCCCTCTGGCAGATAGGTCTCACGTACCGCTTGCAGCAGCGCGTCGCCGCGATACGGCGATTCGCTGCGGTAACGCCACACGGCATGCAGCTCGGCCTCGGTGTCGAAGTCGATGCGCGCTGACGGATCAGCGACTTCGAGCACGGCCGCCACGCGTGTGCCTGCGGGCAGCTCCTTCAGGCGACGGGCGATGGCGGGCAGTGCGGTTTCGTCGCCGATCAGCAGATGCCAGTCGAAGCCGGTTGGGATCACCAGCGAGCCGCGCGGGCCGCCGATGCCCAGATATTGCCCAACCTTGGCCTGAGCGGCCCAGGTCGCGGCCGGCCCGGCCTCGTGCAAGGCAAATTCGATATCCAGCTCGCGCGCCGCGCGGTCGTAGCGGCGCGGCGTGAAGTCGCGCGCCACTGGCCGCGGCTGGTCTTCCGGGAACACCGGGCCGTTTTCGCCCGCACTCGGCAGCACCGGCTTGTCGGCGCCCGGTGCGGGGAAGAAAACCTTGACGTGATCGTCGAACGATGCCGATTCGAAATCGTGCAGATCGTCGCCGATGAAGGTCACGCGAATCAGGTGAGGCGTCAGCGGTTGAACCCGCTTGACTTGCAGCAGACGGAATTTCAGGGGATGACGTACGCGGGTGACCGCGAGATCGGACCTGGTCAGCATAAGTATTCTCTCCAGTTGTGTCGGGCGGCGCCCGGGATAACGGCCACGGGGGCTCAGATATCGCCGGCGCTTGGGTCGGCGCCGGACGCGGTGCCCGGGTTGCCTTCAATTTCCGCAGTGGCCCGCGCGAGAATCGCGGCGATGCGGCGCTGCTCGTCGGCTGGCACGTTCTCACGGCGCAGCAGCGCATGTTTGAGCGCGCGACGGGCTTCGATCAGTTCTGGCAGCCAGCCGCCTTCGGCCGGATCCAGTTGCTCTTCGCCGGCAAAGGCGCGGCGCACCGAATCCATCTTGCGGGCAATATGGGTCAGCTTGGCAAGCATCAGCTCGACGCGCTCGCGGTTGTTCGCGAGGTGCTGGCGGCCGGGTTCGGCCAGCTCGTAGCGCTTGCGGTTCCCTTCCAGCTGGACGGTCACATGGCCGAGTTCTTCGAGGTAGGTCAATGCGGGGTAGACCATGCCGGGGCTCGGGCTATAGAAGCCGTTGGAGCGCGTTTCGAGCGCCTTGATCAGCTCGTAGCCGTGGCTCGGCTGGGCGTCCAGCAAAGCCAGCAACAGCAGCTGCAGATCGTCTGAGCTGAATTTGCGGCCGCGCGGGAAACCGTCGCCGTCGCCACCGCCGAAGCCCCCCGGGCCGCCGGGGCCGCCGAAATGGCCGCCCCGGTCACCGCCGCGCTCGCCGCCACGATGATGATGACCGATGGCGTGCCATAGCGCGTGCAGCGAAAAACCGCTGGGGGAATACATGCGGTCGGTGTCGTGGTGACGGCGGGAATGATGGGAATGACGCATCTTTGTGCTCCGATATGTCTTAATATGTGTCGTAAGATATATATCTAAAGATAGTTTGTCAAGGAAAGATGGGGTGACGGATTGGTTTGCAATTACAGCGTGACAGGACAGGTCGGGGGCGCCGCGGCGCGTGCATTGCTGGATGCGCGGCATGCGGTTCGGGCCGTGTTGCGACAAGTCGAAAGCGGCCGCCGGGGCCGAGCGGGCGCGGAGGTGGCTAATGCCGAGGTCGGAGATACGCAGGCGTTGCGGGCCGCGTTCGTGGATACGGGTATTCACCACGAAGCGGGGGCGGCCCCTCAGAAGTGGTGAACCACGTCGATGCGGTAAATCAACTGATTTTCACCCGAGGACATAGCCGCTGCCGCCGGGTTATCCGCGTAGTCAAAGTCGGTGCCCGTATGCGCGCTGACCACGTGCTGGGCTTCACCTTGCATATAGAGCGACGTTTGCCTGGTTACATCGTAGTCGAGCATCAGGGTGACCTGTTGCCACCTGGGTATGAAGCCGCCGACGCTCGAAGCGAGTCGCGCGTCGGTAAAGGTATAGCCGCAACCGAGCCAAAAGTTTGACCGGAAGAAATACTGATCGTTAATCTCGAGTTTATCGAATTTCCACGAGTTCCATGTCCCGCCATCCGGGCCCGCATTCGACGTGAAGTACGAGTTGGCCGTGGGGTTGTAGACGTCTACGTGCGAGTACATAAACGCCGCAAGGTTGCTCGAAAACCTGTACGTCACGCTGACACCGTAATTCTGTTCCGAAGAAGCGCTGAACAACGTGTCGATAGCCTCGGCGCCGGTCGTACCAGCGCCAGGATTGTTTAGCTTGAGATACGATGCGGCCAGCGTCAGCCCGCCATTCTGATAATTGAGGGCAGCGGACCAGGCGCTGTTGTTGGAGAACCCGCCGGCCTGATTGCTGAACGCATACATGCCCTCAACGATGAGCCCGCGATAGCTCGGACTAACGTACTTGACGGCGTTATTCAGTCGGAAATCCCAATCCGAATTATCGTTGTCGAACGGGTGCGCACCGACGTCGCCGCCCCAGTTATCGGCGACGGTGGGAGCGGCGTAGCCGTTCGGGTCCGTGGTCGGATCGTACTGGCGGCCGAGCGTCACGGTCCCGTAGCGGTCGGAAGATATGCCGACGTATGCCTGCCTGCCAAATTCGCGACCGCCCTGACCGGGCGTTCCGCTACTGGCATTGAAACCACCGTCCAACTGTAAAACCGCCCGATAGCCGCCACCGAGATCTTCGCTGCCTTTCAGGCCCCAGCGGCTGCCGGTTACGTCGCCGCTCTTCATCTGGTAGGCGGCCTTGCCTTGCGCGTTGCTGGTGTAGTTAAGGCCCTGGTCGATTAACCTGTAGAGTGTGACACTGCTCTGACCATGGGCGGGGTTCGCGGCGAGGAAGGCCGTGATCCAAACCCATTGATGCTTCATCTTCTGTAATTTCGCGATGTTTGTTCTATAGCTTGCGCAGTGAGTCCGTGCACGATCAGCCAATGCCAGACAACAGCGAATCCATGAATCCCATCGTGTTTCAGGCACTCGGCAAACCGGGGACGTTCACACCAAACGTTTGCAGAATCAGAATGATGTTGAGCACAAGAATGACCGCGGTTCCAAGAATCGCCGCCGCGCCAACCAGCCGGCTGGTGGCGAACGCCCCCATGATGTCGCGCCTGCGGGTAAAGATCACCAGCGCGATCATCGGCACGGGGAGAGCAAAACTCAGTACCACCTGACTATAGACCAACGCATTGGTGGTATTCACACCGAACGCGACGACCACAAATGCCGGCACCATCGTCACGATGCGACGCAGCCACACCGGAATGCGAAAGCCGACAAAGCCCTGCATGATCATTTGTCCCGCCATTGTTCCAACAACTGAACTGGAAACGCCAGACGCGAGCAGCGAAACGAGGAAAACAGCAGCGGCACCGGCGCCGAGCAAGGGCGTCAGCGTGTGATAGGCGGTTTCAATTTCCGCTATGTCAGGATGGCCGACGTGAAATGCTGCGGACGCCAACACAACCATCGCCATATTAACGAGGCCTGCAAGCGTGAGCGCAATGATCACCTCACGATTGGAGAAACGCACCAGCTTAAGGCGTGCATCCTCAGTCCGGGCAGGTGCGCGGTTCTGCGTCAGGCCGGAGTGCAGATAAATGGCGTGTGGCATGACCGTCGCGCCGAAAATGCCGACCGCGACCGTGACAGCCTGGCTTGAGTGCAACGTCGGCACGAAGGTTCCGCGGGCCGCCGCCGCCCACGCTACGTGAACCATAAAGAGTTCGATGAGATAGCACGTCGCAATGGCTGCAACGAGGCCGCCGATGATCAGCTCGATTGGACTGAATCCCTGTCTTTCAGCCAGTAATATCGCGTAGGTGACCACCCCCGTTACCACCATGCCAGCAAGCAACGGTAGATGGAACAATAGTGACAAACCTATTGCTCCGCCGAGGAATTCGGCCAGGTCCGTTGCCATCGCGGCGATTTCACTGACGCCCCACATTGCATAGACTACGGACATCGGGAAATGCTCGCGGCACATCTCTGCGAGATTCCGGTTGGTCACGATACCGAGTCTGGCTGACAGCGCCTGGAACAGCATGGCAATGACGTTGGCCGCCATGACGACCCAGAGCAGCGAATAGCCGTACTGGGAACCTGCCTGAAGGTTTGTGGCGAAGTTGCCTGGATCCATGTAGGCGATTGATGCCACGACGGCTGGACCAGCAAATAGCAATTTGCTGAGACCACTAGCCTTTCGGCCGGCCAGCACTTCATTGATGGCACTTACCGTCCGATCCGTCAACCGTGGAGAGACCTGTCCACCATCCATCATCAAATCCTTTTAGAAAACTTCTTCAACAGTCCCGTGCCGAGGAAAAGCAATGACGCGTCAGGCTGCGCGCAGTGCACAGTCTGCAGATTTTCACGAGGTACGATTGCCGATCAGGCAATCACAAGGGCCGCTCACTCAATCTCAAGACTGGGACGAATGAGTAACCGGACGTGGCCGTCTGGTTGATCAGGAGCACGACGACCGCGCGCGGATTCAGATAGGCGGGAGGATATGACACCGGACTACCGGACCGGAATGGCTATGCCGTGAAAACATATTTAATATCGCCGGCTTCACGATTGTTCGGGCCGGAATGCCTGCGGCTTTTTGTTTAGACTACGATTCGACTCCCACTTCAAACACAACGAACGCTGAACATGTTATCTGCCAATGATCGCAAGCTCTTACGCCGCAACTGCTCGCACCAGGTGCCCGGGTTTATCGAGCCCACCCCCGCAACGCTCTTTCGACGAATGGCCGACTGGTGCGAAGAGAATGGCGTCGAACACGATCGTTATGGCGAAGGCGATCTGATTGAGCAACTCGAGCAGAAAATCGCGGCTTTGCTGGGGAAGCCGAGCGCTGTTTTCGTGCCAAGTGGAACGATGGCTCAACTCATTGCCGTACGGATCTGGACCGAGCGCCGACAAGCAGGGCGTTTCGGTCTCCACGTCACGTCCCATCTGGAACATCACGAAGCGCAGGCTTATCAAGCACTCTTGCGGTTGCAGGGTGTAAAAGTCGGACAGCCTTTCAGACCCATTCTGGCTGACGATGTTGCAACCCTCGCTGAACCCCTGGGCTGCCTGATCGTCGAACTTCCTATGCGTGAGATCGGCGGACGTCTGCCGGACTGGGAAGAGCTGCAATCGCTGAAGTCGGCTTCCCATGCATGTGGCCTGCCGTTGCATATGGACGGGGCCCGGCTTTGGGAATGCCGCGCCTTTTTCGGTCGCTCATATGCCGAGATAGCGGATGGTTTCGACTCGGTTTACGTGTCGCTCTATAAAGGAGTCGGCGGGATCGCGGGAGCGGTTCTCGCGGGCAGCGACGACTTCATTGCGGCCGCAAAGCTCTGGCGTCAACGAATGGGCGGCAGACTCGTTACACAAAGCCCAATGCTGATCTCCGCGGCAATGAATTTCGATGCGCGGCTCGCGCTGATGGACCAGCTATACGCCAGGACACTAACCTTTGCGGAAAGCCTGAACGGCATAGAGGGAATACGGACCCTCCCGCGCATGCCGCAAGTCAATATGCTTCATGTCTTCTTCGACGGAAACGTCGACGCACTTAACGCCCAACGTGATGCCATTGCTTCGACCGACGGTTGCTGGCTGTTTCATGGCGTCAGGGAGTCTGGCGTGCCGGGTTGGAGTGTGGCCGAGATTTACGTTGGAGACGGCTTGCTTTCCCTCGCGGACGAGCAGGTTGTGGCAATGTTCGAGAGGCTGATGGCAGCAGTTCGCCGATCCTGACGTTGATGCCAACCGGCGTGGCGCCAGTGCATGCCTTGTAAAGAGCCGAAGCGTCCATGTCCTCTACGGCCCGCGGGCACCCGAACGGGCCGTGGTCGACAGGTTCCGGGGGCCGCGCATAAACTATCAAAAAATCGACCGCCCCGTATGCGTCGTCAACCACTCCAGAGCCAGCACCCCCGCCAGAGAGTTACCGTTGCTATCCAGCCCCGGCGACCACACGCAGGCGGCCATTTCGCCGGGCAACACCGCGACGATGCCGCCACCCACGCCGCTCTTGGCGGGCAATCCCACGCGGTAGACGAAATCCCCCGCCGCGTCGTAGGTACCGCAGGTCAACATGAGAGCCGACAGACGCTTGGTCGAACTGCTATCAAGGATGCGCTCCCCGGTCGACGGCACGACGCCGCCGTTACTTAGAAATAACGCCGCCTTCGCCAGTTCGACGCAGCTCATCGAGATCGCGCATTGCCGGCAATACGCCTCGACCACCGCGTGGACCGGCATTTCCATATTGCCAAAGCTCGCCATGAAATGCGCCATGGCCTGGTTGCGATCCGCATGTAGCAGCTCCGACTGCGCGACGCGCGAATCGTAGTCGATCGTGACCTCGCCGGTCAGTCGCCGCATAAACTCAACCAGAGCGGTCTCGGCCTTGACGAAGCGTCGGCACAGAACGTCGGTGACGACCAGCGCGCCAGCGTTGATGAACGGATTACGCGGCTTACCCCGCTCGGCTTCGAGTTGCACCAGCGAATTGAACGGTGTCCCCGACGGTTCGCGGCCGACGCGCTGCCACAGTTCGTCGCCGAGCAGCCGGAAAGCCATCGTGCAGGCGAATAGCTTGGAGATACTCTGGATCGAAAAGCGGGTATCGGCCTGGCCAGTGCGGAAGACCTCACCGGCCGGCGTGACGATGGCCATGCCGAAGCTGTTGGCCGGGACTTTTGCCAGTTCAGGAATGTAGTCGGCAACGTGGCCGGTTCCCAGATAGGGCTGCAGGTCCTGGTGAATCTGTTCGAGGATGCCTTGGTAGTTCATGAGCATGGGCGAGCGTGGAAGCGGCGATTTTACTGGCTGGCCACGACAAATGGCGGGCCGGGTGGGGCGCTGCTGCGCCTCACACCCTCAACTCACGCGCTCTCACATCCTCAGTGCGCACCGGCCGCATCCGCTCCGCCGCCGCCCTTGGAAGGCCGCGTAATCCAGATCAGCGGAATGATCAGAATAAAGATGATCGCCGAGATGAAGAAGATATCGTTCAACCCCATCATCGCGGCCTGCGTGTTGACCGTGTAGTCGAACAGCGCGTGCGAAGACTGGGTGTTCAGATGCAGCAGCGTCTGGGTCGAGTCCATCTGCTGATTGAACAGCGGGTTATCGATCGTGGCCTGCTCTGTCAGCCGTGCGTGGTGCAGCACGGTGCGGTTATTCCATTCGTTGCCGGCAATGGAGGTGCCCACCGCGCCGCAGAACACCCGTGCAAAATTCGACAGACCCGCGGCCGCTGGGATCTTGTTCGGCGGCTGTCCGGACAGGATGATCGCCGTCAGCGGCACGAAGAACAGCGCCATCGGAATGCCCTGCAGCAGTGTGGGCAGTACCAGATGCCAGGTGTCGATTTCGATCACGTATCTGGAGCGCATGTAGAACACGATCGCAAAGCCGATAAAGGCGAGCGTGGCGATTATCCGTGCATCCGAGCGCGGCAGGATGCGCCCCATGACCGGTGCGAGAAGCACCGCAAACACCCCGAGCGGCGCGGTTACGAGGCCGGCGTCGACGGAGCGGTAATTCAGGTATTCCTGCATCC
>JBEKNG010000185.1:0-8811 GCA_049523075.1 Paraburkholderia sp. | reverse complement strand
AACGCAAATCGCACTAGCGGAAAGGCGCGCATGGATGCGGCTTGAGCCAGGCTCCCTGGAGGTCCGCCGCAAAGCAGATGGCGTGCATTGAACCCGCCGCATTCGCCCCAATCTATATGCTCGAACTGTTATACCGACGAGGATGCAATGGAAACAACGCTGGCCACTTTCGAACAAGACGTTATTGCCGCTTCGACGCTGGCACCGGTGCTAGTCGACTTCTGGGCGCCGTGGTGCGGCCCGTGCAAAACGCTCGGCCCGATGCTGGAAAAACTCGAAGCTGAATATGCCGGCAAGTGGCGCCTCGTCAAAGTGAACGTCGACGAAAACCAGGAACTGGCTGGGCACTTCCAGGTGCGCAGCATTCCCCACGTCATGGCGTTTGCTGATGGCCGCCCGGTCGACCAGTTTGTCGGCGTGCTGCCGGAAAGCCAGTTGCGCGAATTCCTCGACCGGCTGGTGCCGCAAGGCGCCGACGCCGCACGTGTCGAAGCGCAGGCTGCGCTCGCCGAAGGCCGTCGCGAAGACGCTTACGACGCGCTCAGGGCCGCACTCGCGTACGACCCGGGCTACGACGATGCGCGTCTCGATCTGATCGAACTGCTGCTGGAAGACAACCGCATCGACGAGGCGCGCAACGAAGTCGACCTGCTGTCGCCGAAGACCACCCAGGGCATCGACGCGCGCTTCAACGCGATCAAGACGCGCCTCGACGCCGTGGATGCGGCCGCCGACCTGCCGCCCACCGATGCACTGGAAGCACGCGTCGCCGCGGAACCTGGCGATCTCGAAGCCCGCTTCGACCTCGCCAGCGCGCTGATTGCGCGACGCAACTATGCGGGTGCGCTCGAGCATCTGCTCATCATCGTGCAGCGCGATCGCACGTTCCGTGACGACATCGGCCGCAAGACCATGCTGTCGGTGTTCGATCTCGCCGCCCATCAGCCGGAAATCGTCTCGCAGTGGCGGCGCAAGCTGAGCGCGGCGCTGTTCTGATCTGAGCCTAGGACGCGGCCCCGCCTGGTCGCGTCCAAGCCGTCCTACCCTGCTTCAGCCGCTCACTTACCCCGCCGCGCGCTGTGCCAGCGCGCGCAGCACATACGCGGCGGCGGCAAACCCGAAGCTCGCCGTCACGCACACGCTCGAACCGAATCCGGCACAGTTCAACCCAACTGGCCCGGCATGTTCCGGCGACGTCATGACGTGCTCGGCTTCCTCATCGATATCGCAAACGGCCGCTTCCGGGTAAATCAGCGGCTCGTCCGAATACACCGCGCTCACTTTGAACTTCGCCTTCGGACCGCGCGGGAAGCCATGCTGCTTGCGCAATTGCGCGCGCACCTTCGAGAGCAGCGGGTCCTGAATCGTCAGCGCCAGATCGTCAATGCGGATGCGCGTTGGGTCGAGCTGACCGCCTGCGCCGCCCACCGTGATCAAGGGCTGCTTCTGCTCGACACACCACGCGATCAGCGAGGTCTTGGTGCGCACGCTGTCGATTGCATCGATCACGTAGTCGAAGCCGCCGCCTAGCACCGTAGCAAAGTTGTCCGGCTCGATGAAGTCCTCCACCAGACGCACGTCGCATACCGGGTTGATCTGCGCGATGCGCTCTGCCATGGCCTCGACTTTCGGCTTGCCGTAGTTGCCGTCGAGCGCGTGGATCTGGCGGTTCGTGTTGCTTTCCGCGACGTTGTCCAGGTCGATCAGCGTCAGGCTGCCCACCGCGCTGCGCGCCAGCGCCTCGGCCACCCAGGAGCCAACGCCGCCGATCCCGATCACCGCCACACTGGCACGTTCGAACGCCGCGAGCGCCGGCGCGCCATACAGCCGGGCGATGCCGCCAAACCGCCGCGCATGGTGCGCGGCTTCAAAGTCACCGGGGCTGGTAGTAAGATCGGAGGGCGCGGCGGGACTGGGTGTCGACATAATCTGGGGCTCGTCGGGATCGGACAAAAGGCCGGCAAAAGGCGGGTAAAGAAGCGGATAAAAGCAGCGGGCGCAAAAGCAAACTGAAAATCAGACAAAAACTGTCGAGGCGCAAAAAATCGCATGCGAAAACAGAAACCCGGAAACACATGGATGCGCCAATCCGCTATTTTGCCTGATCGCGTCATACCTAACGCTGAAGCCCTGTGTGAGCCTTGCGCTTAAAGCGCCACACTGTTGTCACGCCGCACGCAGGAAATTTCTTCCTTAGCTATACTTGCCCAACTGTAGCATTCGCATAAGAGCATGACCTCACTCGCCGAACTTCGGAAAAACTATTCGCTGGGTTCACTGGACGTGGCCGATATCGACCGCAACCCGTTCCGTCAATTTGACGCATGGTTTGCGCAGGCCGTCGACGCCAAACTACCCGAGCCGAATACGATGACGCTCGCCACCGTGGATTCGCGCGGCCGACCCTCGGCCCGAATCGTGCTGGTCAAGGGTGTCGACGAACGCGGGTTTGTGTTCTTCACCAACTACGAAAGCCGCAAGGGCCGCGAACTCGCGGACAATCCGCACGCGAGCCTGTTGTTTTACTGGATCGAACTGGAGCGCCAGGTGCGCATCGAGGGCAACGTCGTCAAGGCGAGCCCCGCCGAAAGCGACCAGTACTTCGAGTCACGGCCGCTCGGTTCGCGCATCGGCGCGTGGGCGTCCGAACAAAGTCAGGTAATTGAAAGCCGCGCGGTACTCGAAGCGCGGGAGAGGGAAATCAGTGCGAAATATGGCGAGCATCCGCCGCGCCCGCCGCACTGGGGCGGTTATCGCCTGATTCCAGATGCCATAGAATTCTGGCAAGGTAGGCCGTCGCGTCTGCATGACCGGCTGCTCTATACACGTGCGGTAGAAGGTGGCGACTGGCAGCTCGCCCGACTATCGCCCTGAACATATAACAACGCCGGCGCGCCCGACCTGCCATAGAAGCAGCGCGCGTACCGGCAAGGTCGCGCGGCCATCGAGGCCTCGGAGTCACGCCACGGCACGCAGCGACCTGACAGCTTTGCTTTGCATTCATCGGACACGGAGAAATTCACATGTTCTGGGAGAAGAAGCTGGCGCAGTGGGTGGAAGACGTAAAAACCAAGGCGAATCTGCCAGCACGCCTTGTACTATGGGATGGTCAGCAACACGACTTTGGGCAGTTTGCCGCGCCCCAGGTCACGCTGCACGTCAAGAGCGCGACGGCGCTGCCTTACCTGCTCGAACCGAGCCTCGACAATCTGGGCGAGGCGTACGTGAAGGGCAAGATCGATATTGAAGGCAAGCTGTCGGACATCATCAACATCGGCTACTCGCTCGCCCGCAACACGGTCACGAGCGCCAGTAAGCTCGCGCGCGTGCGACGCTACTTCAATCACTCGAAATCGTCGGACAAGAAGGCCATCCAGTACCACTATGACGTCTCGAATGAGTTCTACAAGCTGTGGCTCGACGAGAACATGGTGTACTCATGTGCGTACTTTGAGAACGGCGATGAAGATCTCGCCAACGCGCAGATCAAGAAGATCGACCACATCCTGACCAAGATACAGTTGCAACCTGGTCAGCGTCTGCTCGACATCGGCTGCGGCTGGGGTGCGCTCGTACTGCGGGCGGCATCGAAATTCGGGGCGAAGTGTGTGGGTGTGACGCTGTCGCAGAACCAGTTCGATCTGGCTACCGCGCGCGTGAAAGCCGCCGGTCTCGAAGACAAGATCGAGATCCGTCTGCAGGACTATCGCGACGTGCAAGGCCAGTTCGACCGCATCACGAGCGTTGGGATGTTCGAGCACGTGGGCCGCAAGAATCTGCCGGGCTACTTCCAGAAGATCCGCGATCTGCTGGTGGACGACGGCATTGCGATGAACCACGGCATCACATCGAGCGATTCGGACAGCGGCGAAACCGCGCTCGGCGGCGGTGAGTTCATTGACCGCTATGTGTTCCCGGACGGCGAACTGCCGCACATCGGCCTCGCGCTCGAGGCGATGCAACGCGGGGGCCTCGAAGCGGTTGACGTCGAAAGTCTGCGCCGTCACTATGCGCGTACGCTCGACATCTGGGCGGAGAACTTCGAAAACCACGCGGAAGAAGCACGTAAGCTGGTCGACGACGAGAAATTCCGCATCTGGCGCGTGTATCTGGCCGGCTGCGCGTATGCGTTCGAGAACGACGACGTGTCGATCTACCAGGTGGTGTGCCGCAAGGCCGGCCGCAGCGCGAAGACCTTGCCGTGGTCGCGCCGGTATATGTACGACAAACCGCAATGACGCGGTGCGCCGGAGCACAGCACCACCGCGCAGCCGCTCCGGCGCAACTTTTGACAGCACAACAAAAAATCGATGGACGAAGCCGGAGCGAGCGAATTCCCGTTGCTGACGGACGCAGCGCCAAATCATCCGGACCTTGATGCCGGCCAACTGGATTTGTTCGGTATGCCGGTAGCCGCTTCCGAGAGTGGCACCGCGTTTGCCACGCTGTGGCAGGATGACACCGAATCCGCCATCGAGACAGACGCCGTTCTCACCCCGGCACCATCTACCGCCCCAGCAAAAAAGCGCCGCACTCGCGACGTCCTCGCCACTGAACCCTCTGACGAAGTCCACGAGATCGCTCGCGCGCTGCCACCGCAGATCCACCTGGGTACCTCGACGTGGTCGTTTCCGGGCTGGAAAGGCATCGTCTACGGCGACGACTACAGCAACAGCAAGCTATCGCGCGACGGCCTCACCGCCTACGGCGCACATCCCCTGTTGCGCACGGTCAGCATCGACCGCTCGTTTTATGCACCGCTCACCGTCACCAACTATCTGCGCTATGCGCAGCAGGTGCCGGACCACTTCCGCTTCATCGTCAAAGCGCCTGCCCTCGTCACGGACGCCACGGTGCGCGCCGAGCGCGGCGAACCGGTTTCGCTCAATCCATGTTTTCTCAATGCGCAACTGGCCACCGACGAATTCGTGCGGCCCTGTCTCGACGGACTCGGCAGCAAGGCCGGTGCGCTGGTGTTCCAGTTCTCGCCACTGCCGGATCAGATGCTGGCCGACCCGGCTGGCTTCATCGAGCGTCTCGCTGAGTTTCTGAGCGCCTTGCCGCATTTACCGGAAGGCACCTGGTACGCGGTCGAGATTCGCGACGCCTGCCTGCTGACGCCGCGCTTCATCCGGACGCTAAAAGCGGCCGGTGTGCGCTATTGCGTGGGCCTTCATGCGCGTATGCCCAACCCACTGCGTCAGACGGCTGCGCTCGCGCTGCTCGACGGCGAACCGGCCGGTCCGCTGATCGTGCGCTGGAGCTTGCACAGCGGCTTCAAATACGAACAGGCGAAGGCGAAGTACGATCCGTTCGACCGTCTCGTCGACGAAGATCCGGCCACGCGCATGGCGCTGGCGGAGCTGGCCGCGCGTTATGCGATCGCGGGCCAGCCGGTGGTGATTGCCGTCAACAACAAGGCGGAAGGATCCGCGCCGTTGTCCTGCGTGAAACTCGCGCGGGCGATTGTCGACGCCTATGCGCGCCTGATGGACGAAGGGACGAGCGTCAGGCCGGGGGAGTCTGCTTGACCCGTGCCCAATGCCGGCGCAAGGGTGCTGACGTCACTCACGCTCAGCTCGCCTTCACCCGATGCGCGAACTTCTGACGAAACTTCGCGACCTTCGGCGCCACGACAACCGAGCAATAGCCCTGGTTCGGGTGCTGCACAAAATAGTTCTGATGATAAGCTTCGGCCGGCCAGTAGTTACCGTCGAGCGGTAATGCCTGGGTGACGATCTGCCCGCTATAGATGCCTTCAGCCGCAATCTGGCGGATCGCCTGCAACGCCGTCTCCCGTTGCGCGTCCGAGTGCGTGAAGATCACCGAACGGTACTGCGTGCCGACGTCGTTGCCCTGCCGGTTGAGTTGGGTCGGATCGTGGATGGCGAAGAAAATGTCGAGAATCTCGCGGTAGGTAATCCTGGACGGATCGAATTCGACCTTCACAACTTCTGCGTGGTCTGTGTCGCCGTCGCAGACCTGCTCATAAGTCGGACGCTGAGTCTGCCCGCCTGCATAGCCCGACTCCACGGCGGTCACGCCCTCGACGCTCAGAAACACGGCTTCGAGACACCAAAAACATCCGCCCCCGAGGGTGGCGACTTCATCTGCCTGACTCATGCTGCCTGCTCCTGGTTGATTGCCGCCCGCCGCGTTGTGCGGGGCCACCTTGACCGGACCACACCGCTGCCGCCCGTTCCATCCAATCTGGCGGTATCTACACGTTCTCCGCATGAATCGGGCCACGTCAGTGACGACGGCCAAGGTTCGCGGCCAGTCGCCCTGCGATTCCGTTAAAATTGGGACAAATCGCCGATTTTCTACATGACTTTCGATTCAATTTTCTTCCATCGCGCCCGCCACGCGGCCACCCGTCGAGCCCAGTGGACCTGCGTCCGATGAAGCGCGCCAGTCCGCCCAACTTCGACCAGCTCGCCTTTAAAAAGGCGCTGGGCCAGTTCGCCACCGGCGTCACCGTGATCACCACGCGTGCCGCGTCGGGCCAGTTGATCGGCATCACGGCCAGTTCGTTCAATTCGGTGTCGCTGACGCCGCCGCTCGTGCTGTGGAGCCTCGCCACGCGCTCGGCGTCGATGCCGGCGTTCCAGGCGAACAGTCATTACGTCGTCAACGTGCTGGCCGGGTCGCAGCTCGACCTGTGCAAGCGTTTCGCGACCGTGAAGGGCGACCGCTTCGAGGGCGTCTCGCACGCGGCTGGCGATTCAGGTATGCCGGTGCTCGATGGGGCGCTGGCGTGGTTTGAATGCCACAACCGGAGCCGCTACGAGGAAGGCGACCACGTCATTTTTGTGGGTGAAGTGGAACGCTGCGGGGTCAATGAGAATGCCGGAGACCTCGCGCCTCTGGTGTTCCAGAACGGGCAATTCCACGGACTGAAACCGCTGTAGGCTGCCTCGGGCGGCCGGGCAGCCCCGGCGCGCCACGCGCCCTTCCCGACTTTACCTTCAGTCGCCCGTGACCACGCTGCCTCGAGACGCCGCCGCGGCCACCAGCGCCACCGGCACGCCCGAATCTTCTTTGAGCGTCTGCAGCACGATATTCGAGCGGATGTCCATCACGCCGGGCGCCTTGTAGAGCCGCTCCAGCACGAAATCCGAATAGTGTTTCAGGTTGTGCGCGAGCACCCGCAGCAGATAGTGGGTCTCGCCCGTCACCACGAATGCGCCGACCACCTCCGGCCAGTCGCGCAACGCCTCTGCGAAGCGCTCGTGCCAGTTTTGCTGGTCGTTGCGCATCGACACCTGCACGAACGCCTCCAGCTCGAAGCCCAGTACCTCGCGGTTCAGGCTCGCCCGGTAGCGTTCGATGACACCCTGTTCCTCCAGCAACCGCAGCCTGCGCAGGCAGGCCGAAGGCGAGAGCGAGATCCGCTCCGCCAGGTCGAGATTGCTGATCCTTCCTTCTTGCTGAAGCACCGTCAAGATACGGCAATCGGTGGCGTCGAGCGAGATCGCGTTCATATTCGGTCTCCCTTTCCTGTTTACATCAAATTATGTTCCAAGAGAGACCAAAAAACGAGATTTTTTCGCAAGCACATTTCATGGCGGCCCGCCTATCATTCCTGCAATAGACCGCAGGAGACCACGGAGACATGAATACACTCTGGGATATCACCCCCGCCATTGACACCGCGACGCCCGTCTGGCCGGGCGATACGCCGGTCGGCATCGAGCGCGTCTGGCGCATGGAAGCCGGCTCGCCGGTCAATGTCGCCCGGCTCACCCTATCGCCCCACACTGGCGCGCATACCGACGCCCCGCTTCATTACGACGCCGAGGGTGCCGCCATCGGCGCGGTGCCGCTCGACGCGTACCTGGGCTGCTGCCGCGTGATTCACTGCATCGGCGCTACGCCCGTCGTCACGCCGGAGCAGGTGGCCGGCGCGCTGGAGGGCGTGCCGCCGCGCGTGCTGCTGCGCACCTACGAGCGCGCCCCGGCCACGACATGGGACAGCGCATTCTGCGCAGTCGCGCCGGAGACGATCGACCTGCTTGCGGCGCACGGAGTCAGGCTGATCGGCATCGACACGCCGTCGCTCGACCCGCAGGACTCGAAGACGATGGACGCCCATCACCGGATTCGCGCCCACCGGATGGCGATCCTCGAAGGCATCGTACTGGACGCCGTCGCCCCCGGCGACTATGAGCTGATCGCGCTACCGCTCAAGTTCGCCACGCTCGACGCGAGCCCCGTGCGCGCCGTGCTGCGCGCGCTGCCCGCGGCCGCCGACAACACCTGATCACCCGACTTTTTGACTGGACCATCATGAACAACCGTGACGAAGCCGTAGCACTCGACCGCGACGACCCGCTGGGCGCTCTGCGCGACCAGTTCGCGCTGCCGACCACCACGATCTATCTGGACGGCAATTCGCTCGGCGTGCCGCCGGCCGCAGCCGCACAACGTGCGCAGACCGTGATCGCCGCCGAATGGGGCGAAGGACTGATCCGCAGCTGGAATAGCGCGGGCTGGTTCGCGCTGCCGCGCCGCCTCGGCAACAAGCTCGCGCCGCTGATCGGCGCGGCGCACAACGAGGTGGTCGTCACCGATACGATTTCGATCAACCTGTTCAAGCTGCTCTCGGCTGCTGTGCGGCTGGCGAATCAGCGCGACCCGAAGCGGCGCGTGATCGTCTCCGAACGCTCGAATTTCCCGTCGGATCTGTACATCGCGCAGGGCCTGATCGAGCAGCTCGACCGTGGCTACGAACTGCGCCTCGTCGACGATCCGTCCGAACTGCCGGCGGCGATCGGTGACGTTACCGCGATTGCGATGATCACCCACGTG
>JBEKNG010000184.1:0-8846 GCA_049523075.1 Paraburkholderia sp. | reverse complement strand
GCGATGGACAACAGGTGGCTGTTGCGGATGCCATCGCGCCTGCCCGACGATATCAAGGATGCGATCCGCCGCGATGGCATCCGCAACAGCCACCTGTTGTCCATCGCGCCGACTGGCACGGTGAGTCTCGCGTTTGCCGACAATGCCTCGAACGGCATCGAGCCCGCCTTCTCGTGGACTTACACGCGCATGAAGGTGATGGCCGACGGTAGCCGCGAATCGTTCGCCGTCGAAGACTATGCCTATCGACTGTATCGCGAGCTGGGGGGCAATGTTGGAGCTTTGCCCGATTACTTCATCAGCGCACTGGAAATGTCGGCGCGCGACCATCTCGACATGATGGCGGCCGTGCAGCCTTACGTGGACACCTCGATCTCGAAGACCGTCAACGTGCCCGCTGACTACCCGTTCGAAGCGTTCGAGAGTCTCTATTTCGATGCGTGGAAAGGCGGCCTCAAAGGTCTCGCTACGTACCGCCCTAACGAAACCCTGGGTGCGGTGCTGAGCGTGACGCCGCAACAACCGGATGATTCGCCGACCGAAACGGATCTCGACCCGCTGCGTATCGCCATCGATCATCGCCCCAAGGGCGAGCTCCCGGCGATTATCGAAAAAGTGGAATACCTGACCCAGGCCGGCAAGAAATCGCTCTACGTCGCGGTGTCGTTCATGGAAGTCACCGGACGCCTCGCAGGCGAAGACGTTACGATCGAGCGGCCCATCGATTTCTTCATCCCCGTTGGCCAGCGCGACGAATCGCAGCAATGGATCACCGCGCAGATGCGCTCGCTGTCGCTGGCCGCTCGCGGCGGCTTTGTGGCGCGCAATCTGCAGGACCTGCGCAAGGTGTCGTGGGACCGCGGCCAGGTGCGGCTTGGTGAAGTGCAACGGCTCGACGGCCATCGCTCGCCGCTCTGGCACGATTCCGAAGTCGCGGCGCTGGCTTACGCGATTCAGCAAATCCTGCACCGGCGCGGTTTTCTCGATGCCGAAGGCAATCAGGTGCCGTCACGCGTGCTGGCCCGACTCGGGCGCGAGCGCACCACCGCAGCGCCTGCGCCCGCTCCTGCTCTCGCCACCGTGACGAACGGCGACACAGACGCATCGTCCGAAACCGAAGGCATCAACCAGTTGCGCACGATGCTAGGCCGCAAATGCGGAACCTGCGGTGCTAATGCGGTGATCCGAAAGGACGGGTGCGACTTTTGTACGGCCTGCGGGGAAGTGGGCGCATGCGGATGAGCGCGGCCCGTTTACGCCCCATGAAGCCGCATGAGACGGGTGTAACGAGCGCCGCAACGCGCAGCAAAATAAAGCCCGCCGGCACATTCCTGACCTTCAGTCAGGCGGCGCAGGCGAGCTTCGTAATGAGGTACCGGCCAACATCTGAGACCGGTTGCGTCCGTTTCTGGCACGGCCCGGGTGTGAATTGCGGCGCCAACCGCCGCGTGACCCACGCCAGTTACGAAAGCGCTAGCATTTTATCGGCCAATGTTCTGAATACTTCATGCGTAATTTCCCGACCTTGACGCCGCTCCGTGTCTATCGACGCCGCGTCAACGTCAGTGCAGCATGGCATCAATGCCGCGTCTGTACGCTTCATCACGGAAGAATTGCCCCTTCCTTTGCCGGCGTCTGGCAGTACGTCTGGCAGCACGCTTGATCACCCTCCTCGCCCCGCATTGCGCCCTTTGGCCGATGCCGCCGCGTCCGAAAGGTAAAATACGGGATGAGGCCCTCTGGGCCATGCCCACCCTGGGCCGCCAAACCAACCGGTGACGCCCCTTTCGCGCATCGATATCTGCAACCCGATAACCCGCGGCGACGCCGGCCCGAACCGCGTCGCCCGAGGACGGCTCGTCCTTTAACAGAGCCCCTCAGGAGCCACTTTATGACCGACTCGAACGTGTCTTTCCTCGGCAGGATTTCGCTAGCCGTCGGAACGTTCTTCAGCATTCTGGGCGACGGCGCGTTCGCCGCCCGCGTCCAGCGCCTGCGCAGCGGCGCGCCCGTCACGGCAGCCCCGGCGGCCGCGCCGGCACCGGTTGCTGTCCCTGCACCTGCCCCTACACCCGCACCCGCTCCGCGACCGGCAGCGCCTACGCTGAAGCAGGCGAGCCCGGACGCCGCCCTCCAGCTTCTGGGTCTACTGCAGCGCGATGCGCGCTTTATCGACTTCGTCGAGGAAGACGTGGCCGGCTACTCGGACGCCGACATCGGCGCCGCCGCCCGTGTCGTGCATGGCGGCTGCCGTACGGTGCTGCGCGAGCATTTCACGATTCGCCCGGTACGTGAAGAGACCGAAGGCAGCCGCGTGACGCTGCCCGAAGGCTTCGACGCCACCGCTATCCGTCTGACCGGCAACGTGGTCGGCAAGGCGCCGTTTACCGGCAGCCTCAGCCATCGCGGCTGGCGCGTCGAGGACGTGCGTCTGCCGAAGCTGGCAGCCAGCCATGACACGTCCGTGATCGCAGCAGCCGAGGTGGAACTATGAGCGAGCCGCGTTACTCGATCGGCATTGATCTGGGCACGACGCATTGCGCCCTCTCGTATGTTGACTTCGCCGGCAGCGACGGTGAAAAGACCACCCAGGACGTGCTGCCCATCACGCAGCTCACCGCACCGGCCACGATCGACGATCTGCCCTTGCTGCCCTCGTTCCTGTATCTGCCACATCCGAGCGAACTCGCGCCGTTCGACCTGGGTTTGCCATGGACAGGCGGGCGCGACTTCGCCGTGGGCGAAATGGCGCGCAGCCGCGGCGCGGGCACACCGATCCGCCTCGTGTCGAGCGCCAAGAGCTGGCTGTGCCACCCGGGCGTCGACCGCCGCGCCGCGATTTTGCCTAACGACGCGCCGCCTGAAGTGACACGTGTATCTCCGCTCGAGACCTCGATTCGCTACCTCACGCATCTGCGCGAAGCCTGGGACCATGTGCATCCGGACGCGCCGTTCAGCGAGCAGGAAATTACCGTCACCATTCCCGCATCGTTCGATCCAGCCGCACGCGAACTGACCGCCGAAGCGGCCCAGGCCGCCGGCTATGCAGGCATGACGCTGCTCGAAGAACCGCAGGCCGCGCTGTATAGCTGGATCCAGAAGAGCGGCGGCCAGTGGCGCAAACAGGTGCGCGTGGGCGATATCATTCTGGTGGTGGACGTCGGCGGAGGTACGACTGACCTGTCGTTGATCGCCGTAGTCGAGCGCGAAGGCAACCTCGAACTACATCGTGTCGCAGTGGGCGAGCACATCCTGCTCGGCGGCGACAACATGGACCTGGCGCTCGCCCACGTGGTAGCCCGCAAGCTGGCCGCGCAGGGCACGCAGCCCGATCCCTGGCAACTGCGCGCGCTGACCTATGCCTGCCGCGCGGCCAAGGAAACGCTCCTGACCGACGCCACCGCCGACGCCGTGCCGCTCGTCGTGCCAAGCCGCGGCGCCAAGCTGATCGGCGGCTCGATCCGGACCGAACTGGCGCGCGCCGAACTCACGCAGACGATTCTCGAGGGTTTCTTCCCGCAAGTGGACAGCGCCGCGCGTCCGGTGAGCCGGACTCGCGCAGGCTTGACTCAACTGGGCCTGCCGTACGCGCAGGATGCGGCCGTCACACGCCATCTGGCTGCGTTCCTCGGCCGTCAGGTCGCGGCACTGACCGAACTCGAAGGCCTGCAAGGCGCGCAGCCCGAAGGCGCAAGCTTCCTGCATCCCACCGCGGTGCTCTTCAACGGCGGCGTGTTCAAGTCGCCGCTGCTGGTGGAGCGCATTCTGCAGACGCTCAACGGCTGGCTCGCGGCAGAAGGCGCGGCGGCCGCGCGTCTGCTGGAAGGCGCGGACCTCGACCTCGCGGTGGCGCGCGGCGCAGCCTACTACGGCTACGTGAAGCGCGGCCAGGGCGTGCGGATTCGCGGCGGCATTGCGCGGGCGTTCTATATCGCGGTTGAATCCGCCATGCCCGCTGTACCCGGCCTCGAGCCGCCGATACAGGCGTTGTGCGTGGCGCCGTTCGGCATGGAAGAAGGTACTGAAGCGGAACTGCCCACGCAGGAATTTGGCCTCGTGGTAGGTGAGCCGGTGCACTTCCGCTTCTTCGGTTCGTCGGTGCGTCGTCAGGATCAGGTCGGCACGCTGCTCGACTATTGGTCGCCGGAGGAACTTCAGGAGCTCGACGAGATCCAGGCAACGTTGCCGCCCGAGGGGCGCAGCCCCGGCGAGATCGTCGCGGTCAAGCTGCATGCGCGCGTCACCGAAGCCGGTACGCTCGAACTGGAAGCCATCCCGCGCGGCACCGGCGAGCGCTGGAAAGTCGAGTTCGACGTACGCGGCAACGCCAACGCCTGAACGAGATGAAGCAGTACATCGTCGGGATTGATCTGGGCACGAGCAACACGGTCGTCGCGTATGGGGAGGCGGCGTCCGGGGACATCCGCGTCTTCGATATCGATCAGCTCGTCAGTCCCGGCGAGGTCGCCGCGCGACCGCTGCTGCCGTCGGTTCGGTATCACGCCGCGCGCGGGGAACTGAGCGCGGGGGATTTGCAGCTGCCGTGGTCGGCTGTGCCGGACGGCGCTGATGAGGCGGCTAGAAAGACCGCTAAGGATGCTGCCAGGGAGGCCGCAAATCGCACCGCTCGTGACTCAGCCCCCGCTCGCCATGCGAACCCGCATGGCGAGCGGGAGGTTGAGCAGCCCGTCGTAATCGGCCGACTCGCGCGCAGCCTCGGCGCGCAGGTGCCGGGCCGGCTCGTCGCCAGCGCGAAAAGCTGGCTCTCGCATGCCTCCGTCGATCGCACCGCGCCGATTCTTCCTTGGGGTGCAGGTGAGGACATCCACAAGGTCTCACCCGTCACCGCCAGCGCCAGCTATCTGGCGCATGTGCGTGCGGCGTGGAACCAGCGCCTCCCGCATGCACCGCTCGAACAGCAGGACGTGGTGCTCACCGTGCCCGCCTCTTTCGACGACGGCGCCCGTGCCCTAACGCTCGAAGCGGCACGCACGGCGCAGTTGCCGAAGCTGCGGCTGCTGGAAGAGCCGCAAGCGGCCTTCTACGACTGGCTGTTCCGGCATCGCGGCTCGCTTGGCACCGAACTGGCGGACACCCGGCTCGTGCTGATCTGCGACGTGGGAGGCGGCACCACCGACTTCACCCTGATCAAGGTGCAGATGCAGGATGGTCAGCCGCAACTGACGCGCGTCGGCGTGGGCAACCACCTGATGCTTGGCGGCGACAACATGGACCTCGCGCTGGCGCATCTCGCCGAAAGCCGGCTGTCGACACCGCAGTCGCGCCTGTCGGCAGCGAGCCTCTCGCAACTCGTCGAGCGCTGCCGCGGCGCGAAAGAGCAACTGCTTGGCGCCGATGCACCGGACTCGGCGTCGATCACGCTGCTGGGCGCAGGCTCGAAGCTGATCGGCGGTGCGCGGACGGCGGAGATCACGCGGAAGGAGGTCGAGCAGATCATCGTCGACGGCTTTTTCCCGAGCGTTTCCGCGGATGCGCGGCCAGGACGCCCGCGTGGCGCGATCGTGGAATTCGGTTTGCCCTACGCGAGCGATCCAGCCATTACCCGGCACGTCGCCGCGTTCCTTGGCCGGCTGGCGGCGCAATCGCGCGAAGCGTCAGGCACAACGGGGACCGCTGACAGCGACGCGTTACCTGTGCCCGACACCCTGCTGCTCAACGGCGGCGTGTTCCGTGCCGAGGCGCTCACCGAGCGTCTCGCAACTACGCTGGGCACATGGCGCGGTGCGCCTCTGCATGTCCTGCACAACGACAACCCCGACGTCGCGGTCGCGCGCGGCGCGGTGGCCTACGCGCTCGCGCGTGCGGGCCACGCGCCACGAATTGGCGGCGGTTCACCACGTAGCTACTTCCTTGTTCTCGATGAAGACGGTGAGGCGCTGCGCGGTGTCTGCGTGCTGCCACGTGGCACCGAAGAAGGCCGAGAGATTCATCTCGCAGATCGCACGTTTGCCCTCAGGCTTGGGCAACCGGTACAGTTTCATCTGGTGTCCTCAGTATCTGACGCGAAGCGGCAGCCAGGTGAACTCGCCGAGCTGGCGTTAGGCGAATTCGTGCGTCTGCCGCCGATCGCCACGGTCGTGCCGCCGCGCGACGCCGGCCAGTCGGGCGAAACCCCGGTCCAGCTCGTCGCCTCGCTCACCGAAGTAGGCACGCTCGAAGTGCACTGTTTCGACGCCAGCGACGCCACACAGCGCTGGCTACTCGAGTTTCAGTTGCGCCGTGGCGAGGCCAAAGTCACCGTCTCCAGCGAAGCGCCCCATCCGGCATCGCCCCACGCGCTCGAAGTGATCGACCGCGCCTTCGGCTCGCGTTCACAAAAAGTCGATCCCAAAGAGGTCAAGCGCACACGCGCGGAGCTGGAGCAGATTCTCGGTCCTCGCGCGACCTGGAATAGCGCCCTTCTGCGCGAGCTGTTCAACGCGCTGTGGGAGCGCGCCAAGCGACGGCGCCGTTCGGCGGATCACGAGCGCCTCTGGTTGAACCTGGCCGGCTATTGCATGCGTCCAGGATTCGGCTACCCGCTCGACGAATGGCGTGTCGAACAACTCTGGTCGCTGTTCGACGACGGCATTCAGTACATCAACGACAGCCAGGTCTGGTCGGAATGGTGGACGCTTTGGCGGCGCGCGGCGGGCGGCCTCGGCGAGAGCGAGCAACTCGATGTGCTCGACGCCGTAGCGTTTATGCAAGCCGCCGGCACCGCACGCTCGAAGCTGCCGTTCGACCCCGCGAAGTCCGGCTACGCCGACATGGTTCGCCTCGAGGCGTCACTCGAACGGGTGCCTGCGGAACGCAAGATCGAGCTCGGCGAGCGGCTGATCGAGCGGCTCAGGAAGCCTTCTGAAAACCACCAGGGATGGTGGGCCGTCGGCCGCATCGGCGCGCGCCGGCCGTTCTACGGCAGCGCGCACAGCGTGGTGCCGCCGGAGGTCGCGGTGAAGTGGCTTGACGCGATTCTGGCGCTCGACTGGAAGAAGGTCGAACCGGCCGCGTTTGCTGCCGTGCAGATCGCGCGCATGACCGGCGACCGGTCGCGCGACCTCTCCGATGAGGTGCGGGCAAGTGTCGTCAAACGGCTCGAAACCGCCCACGCGCCGGCCAACTGGATCACGATGGTGAGCGAGACTGTCGAACTCGACGAGGCCGATGAGGGACGTGTATTCGGCGAATCGCTGCCGCCAGGGCTCAAGTTGATCGGCTGACGGCAGCCTCCGCTCAGATCGGCGTCAACACGGGCTCGCCCGCAAAATGCCGCGTCGCGTTAGCTATGAAGTTCTGCACCGAGGCCATGACCGCCTCCGGTGACCGGCCGCCCACATGCGGCGTCAGCACGATGTTGCGCAGCTCGCGCAAGGCTTCCGGCAGATGCGGCTCGCCCTCGTACACGTCGAGCCCAGCTCCGGCAATCGACCCCGCCTTGAGCGCGTCGGCAAGCGCCGTGGTATCGACGACACTGCCGCGCGATACATTCACGACGAACCCGTGCGGCCCCAACGCGTCGAGCACCGCCTTGTTGACCAGATGCTTCGTGCCGGGGCCGCCCGGCGTCGCTATCACGAGGAAATCGCACCACTGCGCAAGCGCCGCGGCGCTATCGAAGTAACGCATCGGCTCGCCTTCACGCGGCTTACGGTTGTGGTAGCCCAGTTCCATGTCGAAGCCTGCGCCGCGTCTGGCGATCTTCTGACCGATGTTGCCAAGGCCGAGAATGCCCAGCCGCTTGCCCGACACGTTCGGGTGCATCGGCAGCGTGTCGCGCCAGACGCCCTCGCGGGTCGCCCGATCGAGTTGCGGGACATCGCGCACCACCGCCAGCAGCAGCGCGAAGGCATGATCGGCGACGCAGTGGTCGTTGGTCCCTGCTCCATTGGCCAGCGCGATGTTGCGGGCGCGGGCGTGGTCGAGCGGAAGGTTTTCGTAACCGGCGCCCAGCGCGCTGATGAATTCGAGTTTCGGCAACTGATCGACTTCTGCGGCTTTCACACCGGTCGTGCCATTGGTCAGCACGGCGCGAACCGTGGCGCCGTGCGAGGCGATCGCTTCGGCGCGCGAGACCGGATCGGGCGCATAGATCACGTCAAAAGCGGCCTCGATACACGCGCGGCTTTCATCATTCAAGCGAATCAGGACCAGCAGGGTAGGTTTCATGGACACGACGCGTTGATTGGCGGGATACTGCGACGCCGGAAAGTGTAACAAGGGCCCGGCGAGGATGCAGGCGGCAGCTCAAGTTATCGCCCTGCCTGCCGTTACCCGGTAAGGGTTTGAGTGCGCCTGACCGGCCCTCGCGGCGCCTCGCAAGCCACCGCGGACTACCCCGCGCCCCCGTCTCCGGCCAGGACCGTTTTTGACCCGAGTGCCTTTGGCCACCCAAGTCGTCCTAAAATAGCGACACTATCGACTACGGACCCGTCATGCTGGATACCCTTAGTGCAGAAGAGATGCCGCGCGGTGAAGCGACGGCCAGCGACGACTCGGAGATGTTCGAGCTGGCCCCCGTTTCACTCTGGCTCGAGGACTTCAGCGGCGTGCGCACGCTGTTCGACACCTGGCGAGCCGAGGGCGTAACCGATCTGCGCGCGCATTTCGCCGGGCATCCCGAGCGGGTCGCGCAGTGTGCGCACAGCATCCGCGTCATCAAGGTCAACCGCAAGACGCTCGATCTGTTCGAGGCAGACAGTCTCGCCACGCTGACCGCCAATCTCAGCGCGGTGTTTCGCGACGACATGCTGAAGACCCACCTGGAAGAGCTGTGCCAGTTATGGGCCGGCCAGAAGAATTTCATGAGCCAGACCGTCAATTACACGCTTGGCGGGCGGCGGGTC
>JBEKNG010000183.1:0-8864 GCA_049523075.1 Paraburkholderia sp. | reverse complement strand
AGCATAAGGGACAGAACGAACGGCACGCCAGCCATCCGTGCCGCGACCAGCGCGTGCCAGCAGGCCACGAATGCGACAATCCCGGCGACAAAGAGGAACAGGCGCCAGGCGCCGTGCGCCAACGTCGGCTTGCGCAGCAGCACGTAGGGGCCCGCGAGCACCCAGAAGACTGCGGCTGCCTGGAAGAGCGGCCGCGGCAGGCTCATGCCGGTGCCGAGCTTGGTGCTCGCCACCAACGCCACCGCCGCGATCAGCGCATAGATGACCGGGCCGGCGCCGCGTACTTTCAGCAGGCGCGCCCATTCCCACGCGGCAAAAACGAGCACGAACGCGATCAACGCGCCGAATGCGCCCACCGGCGCGAACAGCGTGACCGGCAAAAACACAGCCAGCAGGACGATCGCCGTGATAACACGGGTTTTTAGCATGGAAGCGAATCGACGTTTTGCGATTGCGGCTCGAGCTGAGCACTGGTGCGGCCGAAGCGGCGTTCGCGCTCCGCGTATGAATCGATCGCGTGGCGCAGCGCCTCGGCGTCGAAATCCGGCCAGAAGGTGTCGGTGAAGTAAAACTCGGTATACGCGAGCTGCCACAGCAGGAAGTTGCTGATGCGCTGCTCGCCGCCAGTGCGGATAAAGAGGTCGGGCTCCGGCGCGTACGCCATGGCCAGGTGCTCCGAGAACGATTCCTCGTTGACCTCGACCGCCTCGCCTGCCAGCGCCGATTGCTCGGCCAGCTTGCGGGTGGCCTGCATGATGTCCCAGCGACCGCCGTAGTTGGCGGCAATGGTCAAGGTGAGACGGGTATTGCGAGCGGTTTTGGTCTCGGCGCGGCGGATCAGATCCTGAATGCGCTTGTCGAACATCGCCAGATCGCCGACCACGCGCAACCGAATGCCGTTGGCGTGCAGCTTGCCGATCTCGCGCTCCAGCGCGGTCACGAACAGGCGCATCAGGAACGACACTTCGTCGTTTGGACGACGCCAGTTTTCGGAGCTGAACGCGAACAGCGTCAGATATTCGACGCCGGACCGTGCACACGCCTCGACGGCGGCACGTACCGCGTCGACGCCGCGCGAATGGCCTGCCACGCGCGGCAGGCGGCGTTGCGTTGCCCAACGGCCATTGCCGTCCATGATGATCGCGATATGTCGCGGCACCGCCGCGACATCAGGCACGCGAACGGTTGAGCTGGTATAGGTCATGGCCGTCGGGGCAGTGACTGCAAAAGAGAAGTAAAGACCTGAAGATGCTGATGCCTGACGGCCTCAGACCGTCATGATCTCGGCTTCTTTGGTCGTCACAAGCTTGTCGATTTCCGACACGAACTTATCCGTCAGTTTCTGGACGTCTTCGCCGGCACGACGCTCGTCGTCTTCGGAAATTTCCTTGTCTTTCACGAGCTTCTTGAGCTGCTCGTTAGCGTCACGGCGCAGATTGCGCACCGCGATCTTGGCCGTTTCCGCTTCGCTGCGCGCGACCTTGCTCAGCTCGCGGCGGCGTTCTTCGGTCAGCGCGGGCATCGGCACGCGGATTACGTCGCCTTGCGTGGCCGGGTTCAGGCCTAGATCGGATTCGCGGATCGCCTTTTCGACGACCTGCACCATCTTCTTTTCCCACGGCTGCACGCCGATCGTACGGGCGTCGATCAGCGTCAGGTTCGCGACCTGCGAGATCGGCACCGGCGAGCCGTAATAGTCGACCTGGATGTGATCGAGCAGACCCGTATGCGCACGGCCCGTGCGGATCTTCGACAGATCGTTCTTGAACGCGTCGATCGAGCGCTGCATCTTCTGCTCGACGCCCTTCCTGATATCAGCCACAGACATTTTTAAACCTCCGAACCTTCAGAACGGTGCGAGCCGGCCAGCGCGCGAGTAGCGGCGGCCCAGGCCCGCGTTAAAGCCCATGTTATGTGAACGAGAGTTTACACGTGGACGAGGGTACCCTCGTCCTCGCCTTGCACAATGCGCTTTAGCGCACCTGGCTTGACGATAGAAAACACGCGGATCGGCAGTTTCTGGTCGCGGCACAGCGCGAAAGCCGTGGCGTCCATCACCTGCAGATTGCGGCCAATCGCCTCGTCGAAGCTGATCGTCGTGTAGCGCGTTGCCGTCGGGTCCTTCTTGGGGTCAGCCGAATACACGCCGTCCACCTTGGTGGCCTTCAGCACGACTTCCGCGCCAACTTCCGAACCGCGCAGCGCGGCAGCCGTGTCCGTCGTGAAGAACGGGTTGCCAGTGCCGGCGGCGAAAATCACGACCTTGCCCTCTTCAAGCTGGCGGATCGCCCGGGGGCGGATGTACGGCTCGACCACCTGGTCCATGCGCAGCGCGGATTGCACGCGCGCCTCAATACCGGCGTGACGCATTGCGTCCTGCAGCGCCAGCGCGTTCATCATGGTCGCGAGCATCCCCATGTAGTCGGCTGTCGCACGGTCCATACCCGCTGCACCGCCCGCCACGCCACGGAAAATATTGCCGCCACCGATCACGACGGCCAGTTGCGTACCGAGCCGCACGACCTCGGCCACGTCCGCCACCATTCGTTCGATCGTTGCGCGATTGATGCCGAAGGCATCATCGCCCATCAGAGCTTCGCCGGAGAGTTTGAGCAGGACGCGTTTATAGGCAGTGGGCATAGGGATATCCAGATCGCGCAGAACAGGGCAACAACAAGGAACTAACTGTAGGGGTGAAATGCTGATTCGGGCAAGCGTCGCCAAATTGACGAACCCCAAGGTTCGCCAGAGGCGGCTGCACAGCGAGGGTCAACCCGCAGGCAGCCTTGCGGCGCCGCCGACCGCGGCAGAGTCTTGCCCCGCCGCGGGTCCAATGGTATTGCGGTGAAGCCTGGGCGATGCTTATTGTTGCTTTGCAGCAGCAACTTGCGCGGCCACTTCGGCTGCGAAGTCGTCCTGCTTCTTCTCGATGCCTTCGCCGACCACGAACAGTGCGAACTTCTGCACGCTCGAACCTGCCGCCTTCAGCATCTGCTCGATTGTCTGCTTGTCGTTCTTAACGAACGTCTGGTTCAGCAGCGACACTTCCTTCAGATACTTCTGCACGCTGCCTTCAACCATCTTGGCGACGATTTCAGCCGGCTTGCCCGATTCAGCGGCCTTCTGTTCAGCGATGCTGCGTTCCTTGGCGATCAGATCTGCCGGGACTTCGTCCGACGACAGCGAGACCGGCTTCATGGCCGCGATGTGCATGGCGACGTCCTTGCCGACTTGCTCGTCCGCGCCGGTGTACTCGACCAGCACGCCGATGCGCGTGCCGTGGAGGTACGCAGCCAGCTTGTTGGCGGTCTCGAAACGCACGAAACGGCGGATCGACAGGTTTTCACCGATCTTGCCGACCAGCGCGAGGCGCACTGCGTCGACCGTCGAGCCTTCCAGCGGCAGGGTTGCCAGCGCAGCGACGTCAGCCGGGTTCTTTTGGGCGACCAGTTCAGCGATCTGCTTGGAGAAAGCCAGGAAGTCGTCGTTCTTCGAAACGAAGTCGGTTTCGCAGTTAAGCTCGACAATTGCACCGACGTTGCCGCCGATGAACGACGAGATCACGCCTTCTGCCGTCACGCGCGACGCGGCCTTGCTGGCCTTGTTGCCGAGCTTCACGCGCAGCAGTTCTTCAGCACGCTCCATGTCGCCGTCGGCTTCCGTCAGCGCCTTCTTGCATTCCATCATCGGCGCATCGGTCTTCGCGCGCAGTTCTGCAACCATGCTTGCGGTAATTGCCGCCATCATTCGCTCCTTGAGTCTGTCTTTCACACGCCGCCCGCACTTCGATGCCGGCGGCAAGAATTCGTTTCCGCACAACGCGTATTTTTCTCGCGCTGTAGCCAACTGTCATGACTTAAAAAAAGGGGGCCTGTAGAAAGCCCCCTTTTTTGCCGGACACAGGGTAGCCTTACGCTTCCGAGTTGACCTCGACGAACTCGTCGCCGTCACCGCCATGTGCAGCCTGCACCACTTCGTTGACCGCGTTTGCATGGCCTTCGAGGATCGCGTCAGCCACGCCTTGCGTGTACAGGGCGACGGCCTTGCTGGCGTCGTCGTTACCCGGGATCACGTAGTCGATGCCTTCCGGCGAGTGGTTCGTGTCGACCACAGCGATAACCGGCACACCGAGCTTGTTAGCTTCGGTCACGGCAATCTTGTGGTAGCCGACGTCAACCACGAAAATTGCGTCCGGAATGCCACCCATGTCCTTCACACCACCAATCGACTTTTGCAGCTTGGCGATTTCACGTTCGAACAGCAGCGCTTCCTTCTTGCTCATGCGCTCCGTTTCACCGGCTTCCAGCGATGCTTCCATGTCCTTCAGGCGCTTGATCGAAACCTTCAGCGTCTTGAAGTTGGTCAGCATGCCGCCGAGCCAGCGTGCGTTGACGAACGGCATGCCAGCGCGTTGTGCCTCTTCGGCGATCGTGTCGCGCGATTGACGCTTCGTGCCGACGAACAGGATCGTGCCGCGGTTAGCTGCCAACTGACGCACATACTTCAGTGCGTCGTTGTACATCGGCAGCGTCTTTTCGAGGTTGATGATGTGAATCTTGTTGCGATGGCCGAAAATGAAGGGGGCCATCTTCGGGTTCCAGAAGCGCGTTTGGTGACCGAAGTGGACACCTGCTTCCAGCATTTGACGCATGGTAACTGCCATGAAAATCTCCGCTAGGGTTGGGTCTTAAGCCGGCGGCCGTATCGGCTGCGCCGTCTTCGCCATCTGCGAAGACCTGACGCGACGGACACCCTGGGTGCTGCCGGCTTGCGAGTCTGCTGCCTTGGGCTATGCTGCTGCGCCCCGCCACTGAAGGGGAGCGCCGCATTGGCACGACCTGGGAACGCCCCGTAGCGCAGGCAACTATCGCTACGAGCCAGTCCTTTCCACAAAAGCAAATAATAATGTGGAGCGACTTAGCCAGAGATTATAGCACGTGACTATCGGCAGACTCAACCTGCCCAATAGCCCCAATGCGCCGGCCAGGTTGCACCTGCTGGAAGCAGGGAGAACCGCCTTGGCCCCGCTAGCCCCTCTCAAAAGCCTGCGAACGCAGGAATATGGTGCGATAATCTTCAGATAACCGCATTTCAGGCCCGACTCATGGCTATTACGCTCAAAAACGAACACGATATCGCGCAGATGCGCGTGGCCTGCCGCCTTGCAAGCGAACTGCTCGACTACATTACACCGTTCGTCACCGCCGGCGTCACAACCGGCGAGCTTGACCGTCTGTGTCACGAGTACATGGTGAAGGAACAGGGCACGGTCCCGGCACCGCTGAACTACCAGCCGCCCGGCTACCCGCCGTACCCGAAGGCCACCTGCATTTCGGTCAACGACGTGATCTGCCACGGCATTCCGGGCGACAAGACGCTCAAGAACGGCGATGCGCTGAATATCGACGTTACCGTGATCAAGGAAGGCTACTTCGGCGACACGAGCCGCATGTTCATCGTCGGCGAAGGCTCGATTCTCGCCAGGCGTCTCGTGCAGACCACCTTTGAGTGCATGTGGCTCGGCATCGACCAGGTCCGGCCCGGTGCGCATCTCGGCGACATCGGCCACGCGATCCAGCGTCACGCCGAGGGGCAAGGTTACAGCGTGGTGCGCGAATATTGCGGCCACGGCATCAGTACGGTGTTTCACGAAGATCCGCAAGTCCTGCATTACGGCCGTCCGGGCACGGGCATCGAACTGCAGCAGGGCATGATTTTCACGATCGAGCCCATGATCAACGCCGGCCGTCGTGATATTCGCACCATGCCGGACCAATGGACCGTGAAGACCAAGGACCGCAGCCTGTCCGCACAGTGGGAGCACACGGTGCTCGTGACCGAAAGCGGCTATGACGTGCTGACGATGTCGGCCGGCACGCCGGCACGGCCGGCGCTCGTCGCGTCGGCCACCACGGCCTGATGGCCCTGAGTTCCCATTCGCGCGCGCCCATGAGCAGTGTTCCAGCCGTTGCCCTTTCCGATGCCACGTCGCTCAAGGCGGACTACAAGGTGGCCAAAACCAAGTTGCTGGAACGCTTCAAGCTGGCCACCAACGTGGAATCGCTGATGAGCGCGCTCGCACGCACCACTGACGAGTCGCTGCGTGCTGCATGGAACACCTGCGACATGCCCCCCTCCCTTGCGCTGCTGGCCGTCGGCGGGTATGGGCGCGGGGAGCTCGCGCCGCATTCGGACATCGACATCCTCGTGCTGCTGCCTGATCAGCCGGTAGCTCATCTGGAGGCGCGCATCGAGCGGTTTATCAGCCTCGCGTGGGATCTGGGACTGGAACTCGGCAGCAGCGTGCGCTCCGTCTCGCAGTGCCTCGAAGAGGCGGCCAACGACGTCACCGTGCGCACTTCGTTGCTGGAAGCGCGCCGCATCACCGGCAGTACGGCGCTGTTCGAAGACTTCGCGCAACGCTATCGTGCAGCGCTCGATTCGCGCGCGTTCTTCCAGGCAAAAGTGCTGGAAATGCGCCAGCGGCATGCCAAATTTCAGGACACGCCGTATGCGCTCGAGCCGAACATCAAGGAAAGCCCCGGCGGCCTGCGCGACCTGCAACTGATTCTGTGGGTCACGCAGGCCGCCGGCTTTGGCAGCAGTTGGCAGGAGCTCGAAGCGCGTGGCCTGATTACCGAGCGCGAAGCGCGTGAGCTGGAGCGCAACGAAGGGTTTCTGAAGGCGCTGCGCGCCCGGCTGCATGTAACTGCAGGACGTCGCCAGGACATTCTGGTATTTGACCTGCAAACGGCGGTGGCCGAGAGCTTCGGTTACAAACCCACTGCCACCAAGCGCGCCAGCGAACAGCTGATGCGCCGTTACTACTGGGCCGCCAAAGCGGTCACCCAGTTGGCGACAATCCTGATCCAGAACATCGAGGCGCAACTGTTCCCGAACACGAGCGGCATCACGCGCGTGCTGTCGGATCGCTTCGTCGAGAAACAGGGCATGTTGGAAATCGCCCGTGACGACGTGTTCGAGCGCGAGCCGAATGCGATCCTCGAAGCGTTTCTGCTGTACGAGCAGACGCCCGGCGTGAAGGGCCTGTCCGCGCGCACGCTGCGGGCGATCTACAACGCGCGCGACCTGATGGATCAACACTGGCGCCGCGATCCGGAAAACCGGCGCCTGTTCATGGACATCCTCAAGGAGCCTGCCGGGATCACCCACGCGCTGCGGCTGATGAACCAGACCAGCGTGCTGGGACGCTATCTGCTGAACTTCCGCCGCATCGTCGGGCAGATGCAGCACGACCTGTATCACGTCTACACGGTCGACCAGCATATCCTGATGGTGCTGCGCAACCTGCGCCGTTTTGCGGTACCCGAGCACGCGCACGAATACCCGTTCTGCAGCCAGCTGATCGCCAACTTCGAACGTCCGTGGGTGCTGTACGTGGCAGCGCTGTTCCATGACATCGCCAAAGGCCGCGGCGGCGATCATTCGACGCTCGGCATGGCCGACACCCGCCGTTTCTGCCGCGAACACGGCATGGACAACGGCGACGGCGAACTGGCGGTGTGGCTGGTCCAGCATCATCTGACAATGAGCCAGGTCGCGCAGAAACAGGACACCAGCGATCCCGAGGTCATCAAGCGGTTTGCAGAGCTGGTCGGCAACGAGCGACACCTTACCGCGCTCTACCTGCTGACCGTCGCCGACATTCGCGGCACCAGTCCGAAGGTCTGGAACGCGTGGAAAGGCAAGCTCCTCGAAGACCTGTACCGGGCTACGCTTGCGGTGCTCGGCGGCGCGCGTCCTGACGCCCACTCCGAACTGAAGTCTCGCCAGGAAGAGGCGCTCGCGCTTCTGCGGCTCGAAACCGTGCCGGAAAACGCCCACCAGGCGCTGTGGGACAAGCTCGACGTCGGCTACTTCCTGCGTCACGACGCGGCGGACATCGCGTGGCAAACGCGCGTGCTGTACCGCCATGTCGAGACCCCCACGCCGATCGTCCGGGCACGTCCGTCGCCGGTCGGCGACGCCTTGCAGGTGCTGGTCTACGTCAAGGACCGCCCTGACCTCTTTGCCGGCATTTGCGCGTATTTCGACAAGAACGCGCTGTCGGTTCTCGATGCCCGCGTCAGCACGACTCGCCACGGTTACGCGCTGGACAACTTTATCGTCCAGCACACCGAAGAGGACGTGCATTATCGCGACATCGCCAATCTGGTCGAACAGGAACTGACCGCGCGTCTGACGGTGGACGGCACCCTGCTGCCGGACCCGTCGAAGGGACGCTTGTCGCGCCTGTCGCGGACCTTCCCTGTTACGCCACGCGTCGACCTTCGGGCCGACGAGCGTGGCCAGTACTACATCCTTTCCGTGTCGGCGAACGACCGGCCAGGCCTTCTTTATTCGGTCGCGCGCGTGCTGGCCGAGCACCAGGTCGGCGTCCAATCGGCGCGGATCAATACGCTCGGCGAACGCGTAGAGGACGTGTTCCTGCTGGATGGACGCGGCCTCTCGGACAACCGCCTGCAAATTCAGGTCGAAACCGAACTGCTGCGCGCGATCGCAGTGTGAGATTCCATGCGAGTCAAATTGACAGCCAAGCATCCGCGGTCGGCTTCGTCCGAACGCGCCCCTGTTCGCTCGGGCAGTACAACTGCGCGTAAACCGACGCGCCCTGCCGGGCCGCGGCCTGCCACACCGGCTGCCGGCGCGCGCGAAGGCGCGCCAACCGGCGCCGGCAAACGGCCGGCGGGCAAGCCCGCGGGCGGCGCTGGCCGCGCGCCAGGCGGTGCACGGCCGCCCCGCGCTGAGGGCTCGTTTTCGCGCGACCGTGATGCGGGCAGCGGCGGCGCATCACGGCGCGCGCCGTCGGATCGACCGCCGCGCCGTGATGGTGAGGCAGGTGC
>JBEKNG010000182.1:0-8888 GCA_049523075.1 Paraburkholderia sp. | reverse complement strand
CGGAGCGGCGATGTATCACGGCGCCATCGAACAACGCCCGACGCTCGGCGCAGGACAGCCCGCCAACGCCGGGCATATCGTCGCGGCGCTGCAGTTGGTCAACCGCACCGTCACACTGTGGCTCGCTGTGCTGATCGTGCTCGCCTTGTTGAGCGTCCCCTTTCGTGGCTGATTTCATGGCTGATCCAATCGTCCACGGCGGCAATCTGCACGAAGCGTCGCAGCGCTATGGGATTCCGTACGCGCAGTGGCTCGACCTGTCGACCGGCATCAATCCGCATGGCTACCCAGTGCCGCCGGTGCCCGCCGATGCATGGCGCCGCCTGCCCGACGAGGGCGACGGTTTGGCGGCATGCGCCGCCCATTACTACGGCGCGCCCGATGCGCGGCATGTGCTGCCGGTTGCAGGCAGCCAGGCGGCAATCCGCGCGTTGCCTCAACTGCTGCCGCGTGCGACCGTCGCGATCGCCCCCCTCTCCTATAGCGAGTACGCTCCCGCGTTCGAGCGCGCGGGTCATCGGATTGTGCCGCTCGATATCGCGTGCGACGTGTTGCCTGACGATGTCACGCATGCCGTGGTCGTCAATCCGAACAACCCGACGGCGGATCATCTGAGCGCCGCCAACCTGCTGCAGTGGCACGCGCAACTGACGGCACGCGGCGGCACACTGGTGGTCGACGAGGCGTTCGCCGATGCAATGCCCGCGGCGGCGTCGCTTGCCGCCTGCGCGGACCGACCCGGTCTCGTCGTACTGCGTTCGCCCGGCAAGTTTTTTGGCCTCGCTGGCGTGCGCGCCGGTTTCGTGCTGAGCGACGCTGTCCTGCTGGGCAGATTGCGCGAGGTACTTGGCGCGTGGACCGTCAGCGGTCCCGCGAGACATGCAGTAACTGCAGCCTTCACGGATCTCGACTGGCAAAGCCAGATGCGCGCGCAACTCGCGACGCAAAGCGCGCGCTTGACCGGTTTGTTGCGAGCACAACGTTTTTCACCACGCAGCACACCGCTCTTTGCGTGGACCGACGACCCGCGTGCCGCCGCGCTGCATCACGAGCTCGCGTTGCGCGGTATCTGGACGCGGTTGTTTCCCGCGTCTGCAAGTGTGCGGTTCGGCTTGCCAGGCACGGAGCGGGAGTGGTCGCGTTTCGAGCAAGGGTTGAGCGAAAGCGTTCACGCCATTGAAGCTGCGCGCGCGGACTAACCTGCGGGCCTTGCGCCAATCAAAACTAACGTCTCGCGACATGAACCGACTGCCCCGCCTCGCGTCGCTTATTAGCGGCGTCCTTATTGCCTGCACTTGCGCATCGTCCGCACACGCCACCGTCACCGCGACTGACGACATCGGCGCAACCGTCTCGCTCGCCGCACCGGCGCAACGCGTGATCAGCCTGGCGCCCCACGTGACCGAGCTGATCTATGCAGCAGGTGGTGGTGCGAAGCTCGTAGGCGCGGTGTCATACAGCGACTATCCGCCCGAAGCGAAGCAGGTTCCGCGCGTCGGCGACAACAAAGCACTCGACCTCGAACGCATCGTCGCGCTCAAGCCCGATCTGATCGTCGTATGGCGGCACGGCAATGCGCAGGCTGAACTCGAACGCCTGCGCGAACTGCACATTCCGCTCTTCTTCAGCGAACCGCATCAACTCGACGACGTCGCGGCGACGCTGACCCGGCTCGGCACCTTGCTCGGCACGTCGAATACCGCAGACGCCGCTGCCAGCGCGTATCGGCAGGACATCGCACAGTTGCGCACGCGCTATACGGACCGGCCACCCGTCAGCGTGTTCTATCAGGTGTGGGATCAGCCGCTGATGACCCTCAACGGCACGCACATGATCAGCGACGTGATCACGCTATGTGGTGGACGCAACGTGTTTGCAAAACTCGCACCGCTGGTGCCAACCGTATCGACTGAAGCGGTGCTCGCGGCCAACCCGGAAGCGATCGTGACCGCATCGGCGGGTGCCACGAAGCCTGATACACCGCTGCCGCAACTCGACAGATGGCGCGCGTGGCCGAGCCTCAAAGCGGCGGCGCGCAACAACCTGTTCGCTATCAACGGCGATCTGATCGACCGCCCTGCGCCACGGATTGCGCAAGGCGCCGCGCAGTTGTGTGAGGATCTGGAGGTAGCGCGCTCGCGCAGGCCTGCGGGTGAAAAGTAGGATTCGCGCTGCACGCAGTGCGATGGAACGCAGCCGCACGGAACACCCAGCACGCAGCACGCAGCACGCTGAATTGCTACCGCTTCACACATTCCATCGCACGAGCGACCAGACGTGCCGCTCATCGTCACGCCGCAGCCACACCACGCCGGACATATCGAGCGACCATTGCGTCGAACGCTCAACGGATACGCCCAGCACCAGCGACGCAATCACCCGTATCACGCCTGCATGCGTGACCACATAAGCCGGCGTGCATTCACGCGTCAGCCCAAACGCATCGAGCCACGACTGCACCCGCGCGACAAACTGCGCGACGCTCTCGCCACCGTGGGCGCGTGCGTGATCGAAATTGGCCGCCCATTCATCCAGCAACGCGCGATCGATCGCATCCCAGCGCTGTTGCTCCCACGAGCCGAAATTCATTTCCTTCAGGCGTTCGTCGACGCTATGCGCGCAACCGAAATCACCCGCCATCGCCGCGGCGACCGTCGCACAACGCAACAGCGGACTGGACAGCAGCACGCGCGGCGGCGGTACCTGCAAGGTGGCGAGGCGCATCGCCAGCGTCGCCGCGGAAACAGCAGGATCGTCGGCGAGCGCGACGTCGCTATGGCCGTAACAGACGCCTTGGTCCACGGCGACGGCCGGATGACGCATCAGGACGAGATCCATGCAAGGCCCGCCAGATAGATAGCCAGTTCGAAAATCTGCTGCGCGAAACCAAGGCAGTCGCCGGTATAACCACCGATGCGTCTGACGAAATAGCGGCCCATCGCAAAGCGCAGTACTGCCAACATCATAAGCGCCGTACAAGCGAAGCGCCAATCCGGCCAGAACAGCGCCGGCAGTCCGAAAAGCGCCGCCCATGCGAACGCCGCGCCGCTCAGGCGCTGCGCAACGGGCTTCGCCTTGCCTTCCGCGCGCACATAGTCGAGCGTCGCCAGATAACTGATCGCGCAGGTGCGGCTCGCGGCGTGTGCGGCAATCATCAGACCTGCCGCCCTCAATGGCGGCAGCGCTGCGAGCGTCTGCCACTTCAGCGCCAGCGCCATCGCCAGTGCGATGGCGCCGAACGCGCCAATGCGTGAATCGTGCATGATGCGCAGCACGTCCTCACGCGTATAAGCGCCGCCGAACGCATCGCAACAATCCGCCAGGCCGTCCTCGTGGAATCCGCCCGTCACCAGCAAGGTCGCGGCCATCGACAGCAGTACGGCAACGCCTGGCGGAAACACGCGCAACGCGGCCAGATAGACGAGCGCACCCAGCCCTCCCACCAGCACACCGACGAGGGGGAAGTAGCGCGCGGCCGCGTTCAGATAGTGCGGCTCATAGCCGACCCAGCGCGGCACTGGCACGCGCGTGAAATATCCTAGCGCCGTGAAGAAATAGCGCAACTCCATGAGCGGGTTCATCAGCGTGCGACGCCGGTAAGCCGCTCACGCATCGCGGTCCGCGACACCGGCCGATTCGAAGCTCGCCATCTCGTTCAAGAACGCTACCGCGGCGCGCAGCAGGGGCACGGCGAGCGCGGCCCCGGTGCCTTCGCCGAGCCGCATGTCCAGTGCGAGCAGCGGAATTGCACCGAAATGATCGAGCATGCGGCGATGCCCCGCTTCGTTCGAGGCATGCGCAAACACGCAGTATTCACGCACGTTGGGCGCGAACGCATCGGCCACGAGCAGCGCAGACGTCGCGATGAAGCCGTCCACCAGAATCGTCATGCGTGCTTCGGCGGCGGCGAGATACGCACCGGCCATCATTGCGATTTCGAAGCCGCCGAAGGTTGCGAGTACATCGAGCGCAGCGGCGCCCGGTGTGGCGGCGCCGGGTGTGCCGCCGGCCCGCGCGTCGGTACCAGGGGCATGACGCGCCAGCGCCAAAGCAAGCACATTGCGCTTTTTCACGAGCCCGACATTGTCGAGCCCGGTGCCGCGGCCGACGCACTCGTCGATCGGCACGCCGCACAGGCGGCTCATCAGACAGGCTGCCGCCGACGTGTTCGCAATCCCCATCTCGCCGAAGCCGATCACGTTGGTACCGAGCGCCGCGTGGTGACGCACGCGCTCTGCGCCGGCACGCATCGCGGCGAGCGCCTGGTCGTGCGTCATGGCCGGTTCATGTGCGAAGTTGCGCGTGCCCGCTGCAACGGGAATATCGACGAGGCCCTCAGTATTCGGCAGCGGCGTCGCAATGCCCGCATTGACCACTTCGAGCGTGATATCGGCCACCCGGCTCAACGCATTGATGGCCGCCCCGCCGGCCAGAAAGTTCGCTACCATCTGCGCGGTCACGGCCTGCGGATAGGGGCTCACCCCTTCCTGCGCGATACCATGGTCGCCGGCGAATACGATCATGGCCGGGCGCTGCACCGTCGGACGGGTGGTTCGCTGGATCAAGCCCATCTGCCGCGCCAACGTTTCCAGCCGGCCCAGGCTGCCGGGCGGCTTGGTCTTCGTATCGATGAGGTGTTGCAGCGTGCCGCGCAGCGTCTGGTCGAGCGGTTCGACGGCGGGTAAGGCGAGGGACGAAATCATAGGGCTTCAGGTAAAAGATAAGTTCTTGTTCGTTCTTCAGATTGCCGGGCCGGTCGACACGCGCTGCACATCATGCGGCCGCGGCGCCGGAATCAGCGCCTCGTGGCCGCCGTCCTGCAGCAGGATCAGCGGATAGCCGAAAGCGCGGCTCGCAAGCGCCGGCGTCAGCACATCGCGCACCGGGCCGGCGAAAGCCTCGCCCATGCCGTCGAGCAGCAGCGCGTGCGTCGCGAAACGGCGAGCCAGGTTCAGGTCGTGACACGAAAACACTACTGTACGCTTCGGGCCGGCCGCCCAGGCGGTCAAGGCCTCGAGGCAGTCGATCTGGTGATGCAGGTCCAGATGCGACAGCGGTTCATCGAGCAGCAAGAGCGGCGCATCCTGGCACAACACGGCGGCCAGCGCGACACGTTGGCGCTCGCCGCCCGAGAGCGACAGCACGTCACGCGTCGCAAAACTCGCGAGGCCCAGCATTTGGAGCGCGGCGTACGCGGCGGCGCGGTCAGCCTCACCTTCCCAGCCCCACCCCGCAAGATGGGGAAAGCGATTCAGCATCACGATATCGAGCACGCTGGCGCTGAACGCGTCGTGCGCGCTTTGCGGCATCAACGCGCGGCGCCGCGCGAGCGCCACAGGCGGCCAGTCGGACACGCGCACGCCGTCGAGTTCAAGCCGGCCTGCGGCAGGCTGTTGCAAACCCGCCAACGCCGAAATCAGCGTGGTCTTGCCGGCGCCGTTCGGCCCGGCGATGCACCAGACTTCGCCGGGATAGAACGTGTGGGTAAAGCGCTCGAGCAGCGTGCGCTCGCCGGCGCGCAACGTGACCTGTTGCGCGCTAAGCGTTGCAAGCTTGGATTGCGGAGTCGCGCGTGTCGTCATCGCGGCCTGCGCAACAGCATCCACAGAAACATCGGCACGCCGATCAGCGCCGTGATCACGCCCACCGGCAATTGCGCCGGCGCGATCACCGTTCGTGCGACGAGGTCTGCGCCCATGACGGCCATGCCGCCGCCGAGTGCGGCCGCCGGCAACAACATGCGCTGATCATTGCCGAACGCGAGCCGCAATGTGTGCGGCACCACCAGACCGACGAAGCCGATCGTCCCGCCCGTGGTCACCGCAGCAGCGGCCGCGAGCGAAGCCACGAGATACACGCGCAGCCTCAAGCGCATCACGGAAACGCCCAGAGCCTGAGCGGCCGGATCGCCGCGCAACAGCACATTGAGTTGCGGCGCCGCGGGCAGCATCGCCGCCAGCACGACCACGAGCGCAGCGAGTGCGAGCCAGGGCAAGCCGCCGCCGCTCAGGTCGCCGGTTAGCCAGAACAACATCCCGCGCAAGCGGTCGTCCGGCGCGAGCGTCAACAGCAACGTGATCAGCGCGCCCCACCCTGCCGCAATCACCGCGCCAGTCAGCAGCAAACGCGGCGACGTGTCCTGCGGCTCGCCGCGCCACAACTCGCGGCGCGCGAGGCCGAGCACCAGCAGAATCGATACGAACGCCCCGGTGAATGCACTTGCATCGACGAGCCACCACGCGCATCCCGCCATCATCGCAAACAGCGCGAAACTGGCCGCGCCACCGGACACACCCAGCACATACGGCTCGGCTAACGGATTGCGCAGCAACACCTGCAGCAGCGCGCCAGCCACCGCAAGCAACGCGCCGCACGCGAAGCCGGCCAACGCACGCGGCAAACGCAGCGAGCGCACAATCTCGCCGGCGAGGTCGGCGGCAGCGCCGCCGTGCGACGACTGCGGCAGCAACGCGGCAAACACGCGCGCGGGCGTGAGCGGCACGCTGCCGAGCGCGAGCGAGGCGATCAGCACGGCGAGCGCCAGCGCCGCGAGCACGCACCAGATCGCCGCAGCGCGTCTCGCGTGCATGACTGGCATCCTGCGCACGGAAAGACGATTCATCCGCGCAGCCTCAGCGCCAGGAGCGTGGCGTCGTTGCTGCTGTCAACCCAGCGCGAGGAAGGCGCCGCGAGGCGATTTGATGCAGGTGTAAGCCGGCTCATAGTCCTTGTTCAAGAGAGGCTGCTGGATTTTCGCGGCCACGTACCACGCCTTTGAATTTGCAGCGTTGTAGCGTGCGGAATGCGTACCCATGACATGCCGTGACGCTGCAGCGCCCGACGGGACCGGGGCCGCACAGCCCAGATAGTAACTGTTCGCTGCGCCCACGCGGGCATACCGGCCTTACCGCGGGTGCGTCTGGTAACGAGGAAATGGCCTGCACAACGGACGGCAAACCGGCAAAGGCCAGCAGCACCGCGTGGGGAGAGAAAACATCGGATTGATTCCTATGACGTTGGTGGTCAAGGCTGGCTTGACCCGCGACCGGCGGGTCAATGCGTAGCAGGCGCGCAGCCAGCCCGTCTTCCCATGCTTCTCGAGCGGTGGCACACTCGCGGGTTCGGGTCAAGAAAGGTCAACGCCTGCACGTTTTGTGCGGTCGCAGACGGATGAAGCTCAGATTCGGGGGGACGCAAGGCCGATTCCGCCACCGAAGTCTGCACAAAGCGATGCTGTTACGTCTCGAAACGAGACAATTGTCGGAACCTGCGACATTCCGCGCTAAAATGCCATGTCTTTAGAGGACGCAGCACATGCTCACCGAACTCGAAACACTTTCACAGAATATCGGCAGACTGATTTCGATCAGCCAGCGGCATAACGAAGCGCGTCAAGCGCTCGAAGTTCAGCTCGCTCAGGTGCGCGCCGAGGCGGATGTCACACGCGCCGAACTTGCACAGATGCGCGAAGAACGCGATGCGCTGCAAGCGGAACGCGACGCGCTGTCGGCGAAGATCGACGATGCCCAGGTGCGCCTGAATGCGATCCTCGAAAAATTGCCGCGTGCACGCGCTCACAGCGAACCGGACAACCAGCTCGACCTGCTCGCGCCCGCGCACGAGTCGCAGCGTGACGTGCACCAGCAAGAAGAGGCCGGTAGCGCCGTCACCCGTCACGGAGAAAACGCATGACCACCAAGCAGATCGAAGTGTCGATTCTCGGCCAGCCGTATCGTCTTGCCTGTTCGCCGGAAACCGAAGCTGCGCTGCTTGAAGCGGTGGCACGCGTCGACGCCGAGATGTCGAAGATCCGCGCGCACAGCAATGTGCGTGGCGTCGATCGCATCGCAGTGATGGCTGCGTTGTCGCTGGCATCGGAACTGCTTAAGCTGCAAGCGAGCGTGCGACACGGAGAAGCATTTCCCGCCGAGGAAATCCGGCGTACAATGCATCAAATGAACGAACAGCTAGGTACTGTGATTCAACAGTACAGCGTGCAGTAAAAAGGTTTAGAGTAGCTGTACGGCCAATTTTGGAATTCAAGCGAAGTGCCTGACCAAGTATCAGCAAGCGCTTGAGTTCAATCAGTTTAGCTTCCCTGCCTGGTTCGCCAAGGTCATATATTCCTTGAACCAATGCCATGTGCACGGTTGTGGAAATTTGCAGCACGGGTGTGCGCGTCACTCTGTCTGATGTACCCGAAGTGCTGCTAACTGCGACCAATTCTGAACTCCCGGTTCAGGATGCCGGCCTAGCGGCTAAGGCGGGGACCTTATCAAACGGCATCGGACTTGGGTCCGGTGCCGTTTTTCTTTGGGGCTTCGTTTTTAAGCCTTCGTTTGCGGCGTTTTCTCTTTCTTTTCAACGTTCAATTCGATTCATGCGCTACTGGCTAATGAAGTCCGAACCGGACGAGGCAAGCATCGATCACCTCGCCAACGCACCGAAACACATCTTGCCGTGGACCGGCGTGCGCAACTATCAGGCGCGCAATTTCATGCGCGACGTGATGAAGGTCGGCGACGGTGTGCTCTTCTATCATTCAAGTTGCCCCGAGCCGGGCATTGCCGGTCTCGCCGAGGTCGCCTCGACGTCCTACCCCGACCCCACGCAGTTCGATGCGAAGAGCCCGTACTACGATCCGAAGTCGACGCCTGAGACACCGCGCTGGGTCCTCGTCGATGTCGTCTTCAAGAAGAAGGTCCCATTGATTCCGCTTGCCGCGTTGCGTGAGCACGCGGAACTCGCGGACATGCGCGTCCTTGCCAAAGGCAACCGGCTGTCGATCACGCCCGTGACCGAAGCCGAGTGGCGCTTCATCACGAAGCGGCTTGTATAGCGTTGCCTTGCCCTGGACTCGCGTAACACTGCACGCACCCTCACCTCGC
>JBEKNG010000181.1:0-8892 GCA_049523075.1 Paraburkholderia sp. | reverse complement strand
GCAGAATCGGAGTGCTGGACAAGGCGCTCCAGATTCTGGAGACGCAATGTATCAGCGCATCGCCATCTGACTCTCCCGTTGCTGGTATGAACATGTGTGCCTAGTAGGCGGACTGCTGTACGTTGCATGGAGCGTGAGCAGGGAACGTCGTTGGCAACAGCGCGCGTTTCAAGCTCGACTTCCGCCTCAATTGCGCATGCCCGAGAGCCGTCTCGCCAAAGCCGCGGCGCTGGCGAGCAGCGCCTTTGCGATCACGGCGCGCTCCGCCGCAAAGCGACCACTGGGCAGCGCCACCGTGATCGCATACGGCTTGCCGCCCATCGGTAGCGCGATAGCCAGGGCGGAGATACCTTCATAAGGCTCATCTTCTTCGATCGCGTAGCCGGCCCGGCGCGCCTCCTCCAACTGCGCCAGGAGCCTGGCGCGATCGAATGGCCTGCCCGCCGCAGAGATGGCCGCTTCGCGCGCATCTTCCGGAAGGATGGCAAGGACCGCCTTGCCGGGCGCGCTCGTCAGCAGGTCCACTTCGAGCACTTTCGGCAGCACCACGCGCAGCGGCTTGGTCGAACTCAGCACCTCTAGTACGAGCACGCGGCCGTCAGCGATCGTGTTCAGTATCACTGATTCGTTGAGCGTGGCATGCAGTTCCGTCATCTCGCTGTGGAACGCGTCGACGGGGTCGGGACCCATGCCGCGCGCAAGCACGCCCACAGTCGGTCCGAGGCAGAAGCCGCCCGACATGGCCTGCGCAGCCATCCCTTCCTCCTCCAGCGCGCCCACGATGCGCTGCACGGTCGAGCGCGGCAGGTTCACCCCAGCGGCGATCTCACCGAGCGACAGGCCGTTCTGACCTCGGCCGGCGAGCATGCGCAGGACCGTGACCGCGCGCCGGATAACCTGGATCCCGGAGCGCGCATCCTCTGCCCGCTCCTCGGCGGGTGCCGTGTTGTCTGTGTTCTTTTTAACCATGGGTTCCAGTCTGCAGGGAAGGCTGCCGCGTTGACAGCAGGGTTAACCATAAAGTGATACATTGCACCGCAATACGGGTTGATGCAACGCAGCTGGATGGCATGGCAAGTTTCAGTCGCGGCAAAAAGGAATAGATTTTGGACAAGAAACCGCTGATTGGTCTAGCCGGCGTCATCGTGGCCGCGATGACGGCCGAATTCAATGATCTGGTCGGATCGATGGCGATGGTGGACGTGCGCGGCGCCCTCGGCATCGGCCACGATGTGGGCACCTGGATCGAAAGCCTCTATCTGTCGGGCATGGTCATCGGCATGGCGATCTCGCCCTGGTGGTCCGCCGCCGTGTCGCTGAAACGGACAGTTCTGTTCGCAATCGCGCTCAACCTGATATCGACAGCGCTGATTCCGTTCGCGCCCAATGTGACCTGCTTTCTCGTGCTGCGTGCTATACAGGGGCTCGCGGAAGGCCTGACGATCCCGCTCCTGATGACCGCCGCGTTGAAGTACCTGACGCCCGAAATCCGCCTCTATGGGCTCTGTTGCTACGCCTTGACCGCGACAGTCTTCCCGAACCTGGGTGCTGCCGTATCGGCACTGTGGACTGACGTAGTGGGCTGGCGTTTCGTGTTCTTCGAAGCCGTGCCATTGTGCACGCTCGCGGCGCTGTGCGTCTGGTACGGTATGCCTCAGGATCCGCCGCATTACGAGCGTCTACGCAAATACGACTGGCCCGGCACGTTGCTCGTCGTGATCGGTCTTGGCGCACTCACCACGATGCTCCAGCAAGGCAACCGGCTCGACTGGTTCAACTCGAAGCTCATCTGCATGCTGGCGCTCATCAGCGTGATCGCCATTCCTTTGTTCGTCGTGAACGAGTGGAAACAGGAATTGCCGCTCCTCAAGCCGCAACTATTGAAGCGCCGCAACTTCGCTTTCGGCGCGATCACGCTCTTCTGCTTCGTGATCATCGGCATGTCGGCGTCCACGGTACCGTCCGAGTACCTCATGGAAGTTCAGGGCTTCCGGCCGCTGCAGACGTATTCCCTGATGGCCGAAGTTGCAGCACTGCAGCTTGTCTTCCTGCCACTGATCGCGAAGGTGCTCGACATCGAGTGGGTGGACTGCCGTTGGGTCAACGGCGTTGGGCTGCTTTGCCTGATCACGGCCTGCCTCGGGTCGAGCATGCTCGACTCGACGTGGAGCCGTGAGCAATTCTATCTATGGCAGGCCATTTCCGGTTTCGGACAGGCTTGCGTCGTCCTTTCGCTGCTGCTGATGGCCACCAATTCCGTGGCCCCATATGAAGGGCCGTTCGCCTCTCCGCTCGTCAACATGCCGCGCGGACTGAGCGAGGTACTCGGTCTCTGCATCCTCGAGTTGATGTCGCACTTTCGCGGCCAACTGCACACCACCCGCATGCTCGAAAGCGCCGGCACGCGCCGCTTCAGCGTTATCCAGGCAAACGGTATCGATGCCCAGCACCTACCCCCGCTACTGCCCGATGGCGCACAGCGTGCCGCCGATAGTCTTGCGACGTTCAGCCACTCGATCGATGTCCAGCGCGCGACGATGGTCATCAGCGACGACTATCTCATGATGGCCGCCATCGCCGCCTTCGTGTTCGTCGTGCTGCTGGTTCTGCCGCAGCGCACCTGGCCTCCCCGTATCGCCCTATTGAAAAAGTCCTGAACCTGATTCACTTATGAACGATATGACCCAACCTTCCGGCGCGCCGTCCGCCTTGCCCGCCCACGCGCCTCAAGGCGCTCACCAGCAGACTCCGCCGCGCAAGAGCCGCTGGCCGTTGCTCATCGGCATTGCCGTCATCGTGGCGTTCATCGCCGTCGTATGCTGGATCGTCTATGCTCCCAGCCCCGATGTCTCAACCGATGACGCGCGCATCACGGCGCACTACACCACTGTCGCGCCGCGCGTCGCCGGACAGGTCACCGCGGTGCTCGTCGACGATAACCAGCCCGTGCACGCGGGCCAGGTGCTCGCCACGCTGGACGACCGCGACTACCGCACTGCCGTCGAGCAAGCGCAGGCGCAACTCGACAGGGACCGCGCCCAGGTGGACGATGCGGCCGCTTCCGTGCAACGCCAGCCGGACGTGATCTCGCAAGACAGCGCGCAGGTCCAGCAGATTGAGGCACGCCTCGAACTCGCGAGAGCAAATGCCACGCGCTATAGCAATCTCGCCGCATTCGGCTCGGGCTCGAAGCAGGACACACAATCGGCCGATGCGACCCTGCACGAACAGACGGCGCAGCTCGAGCAGGCGCAGGCCGGCGTGCGCGCTGCCCAGCATCAGTGGGATTTGCTCAAGGCGCAGCAGGTAGCCGCCGAAGCTACTGTGCACGCCGACGAGGCGGTGTTGCAGCAGGCGCAGCTCAACCTCAGCTACACGCGCATCACGGCGCAGATGGACGGCATGGTGGGCGAGCGCGCCGTCGAGGTCGGCAACTATGTGAGCCCAGGCACGGCACTGATGGCGGTCGTGCCCGCGCAGGGCATGTACGTCGAGGCGCAGTACCGTGAGGTTGCGCTGAAGCACATGATGCCAGGCCAGCACGTGCGCGTGCGGGTAGACGCCTACGACATCGACCTCGATGGCATCGTCGACAGCGTTCCGCCCGCAACGGGCGCCGTATTCGAGCCGATCGCGCCCGACAACGCCACCGGCAACTTTACGAAGATCGTACAACGCCTGCCGGTAAAGATCGTGTTCGCGCCCAACCAGCCGAAAGTCGGCCTGCTGCGGCTCGGCATGTCGGTGGAAACTACCGTGCACACCAATTTCGCCGATGTCGTCGGCAAGCTGCGCGACACGTATCACGCGAGCGCCGCAACCGGGACTCCCGCGCCCGTAGCGAATTCTGGCGCTGGCGCTGGCGCCGGCGCCGGCGCGGGAGCATGAGCATGATGACGCGCTTCATGCAGGTACACGCGCGCCGTCTCGCCTGCTCGCTGGGCCTGGTGCTCACCGGCTGTACCGTCGGGCCGCAGTTCGAGCGGCCCACGCCGTCCACGCCTTCTGTATGGCAAGTCACGCCAGGCGACGGCACGAGCGAAGTCACGCACGATGGCATCGACCCAACGTGGTGGGCAAGCTTTAACGACCCAGTTCTCAACGGTCTCGTCCAGCAGCTCGTACACCAGAACCTCGACCTCCAGAGCGCGAGCGAACGCGTGATCGAGGCACAGGCGGCGCGCGGCGTGACGGCGTCCGCCGGTATGCCCCAGATCGGCGCATCGGTTTCTGAGCAGCACGACCGGGTGAGTTCGACGGGTGCGGCAACACTCGTCTCGCGTCCCCCTGGCTCGCCGCTCGAGTACAACGACTGGAGCGATGGACTGTCGGCGTCGTGGGAGCTCGATCTTTTCGGCCGTGTACGCCGGTCAGTGGAAGCCGCTGACGCGGGCACCGAGGAAGCGATCGAAGCACGCCGCGGCGTGGCGCTCGAGGCGCTCGCGGAACTGGCCTCCGACTACATGACCTTGCGCGGCGCGCAGACGCGCGAAGCCATCGCGACACGCAACCTCGACACTGCGACGCACGCGCTCGCGCTGGTCGAAAACCAGTACGCCAATGGCGTGGGCAACACGCTCGACGTCTCGCGCGCGAAGGCGCAGCGCGAGTCGATCGCCGCGCTTCTGCCGGAGTTGCACACCACGGAGCAGCTGACCATCAACGCAATCGGCCTGTTGCTGGCCGAGCCACCGCGCGCGCTCGATAGCGAGCTCGCGCCGGCGCACGATCTACCGCTTCTGCCGCCCCGCGTGCCCGCGGGACTGCCGTCGGACCTGTTGCGCCGTCGCCCCGACATTCGCGAGGTCGAGGCGCAGCTGCACCTCGCGACCGCCGAAACGGGTGTGGCCGTCGCCTCGTTCTATCCCGACATCAGCCTGACCGGCAGTATGGGTACCGAAAGTCTGCTGGCCGGCAGTCTCTTCAGTCTCGCGAGCCGAACCTTTTCGGTCGGGCCTTCGATCGATATCCCGATCTTCCAGGGCGGACGGTTGCGCGGCATGCTGAAGTTGCGCCGCGCGCAGCAACGCGAAGCGGCCATCGAGTATCAGAAGACCGTGTTGCAAGCCTGGAGCGACGTCGATAACGCCATGACGGCCTACGGCAATGCCCAGCAGCGCCGCGACTCGCTCGCTGAGGCGGTCGGCCACGAGCGCGAGGCGTTGACGGCGGCGACGCAACGTTACGAGCAGGGAAGTTCGAGCTTTCTCGACGTCGATACTGCGCAAGGTGCGCTGCTCGCGGGCGAGGACAGTCTCGCGCTAACGGACATCGGTCTGCGCCAGGATCTCGTCGCACTGTATAAGGCGCTCGGCGGCGGATGGACGATCGCGGGCTGATCCCGCGGTATCCGCCCTGCGCTCATCAAAGGAAGCAGCATCATGGATACGACCGATAACATGCGGATGTTCGTCCACGTCGTCGCTGAGGGTGGCTTTTCTGCGGCCGCGAAGCGCGTGAATGTGTCGACCGGCCACGTCTCGCGTTCCATCGCCAGCCTCGAAAGCCATCTGCGCATACGCTTGCTCAACCGCACGACTCGCCGCATCGTGCTTACCGAAGCGGGCGCGCGCTACCTCGGACGCTGCAAGCAGATTCTCGATTGGCTCGACCTGGCTGAAGCCGAAGCGCGCGAAGCACACCTCACGCCGTCCGGTACGTTGCGGCTCTACGCGATGCTCGGCTTCGGCCAGAGCTACATTGTGCCGGCGGTATTGAGGTTCCATGAACGCCAGCCGTCGGTGAATGTAGAGCTAACGTTCTCCGAGGCTCCGCTCGACCTGATTGAGAGCGGTTACGACGCTGCATTCGTGCTCGCGCCGTCATTGCCAGATTCCCGTCTGATTGCGCACTCTCTGGGCAGTACGGATTGCATCGCCTGTGCATCGCCCAAGTACGTGCAAAACCGCGGCGTGCCCCATGACGCCGATGACCTCGACGGGCACACCTGTCTGCAGCTCTATACGTCCAACCTGCCCGATGGCATGTGGATGCTTGCCGGCAGGGAGACCGCAGCCAAGCTGGCCATGAAGCCGTTCGGCCTCGCGTTCAACCATGAAAGCGCCCTGCTCGAGGCCATGCGCGAAGGACTCGGCATCGGTCTTTTGCCCGCCGCCTCTGTGTTACCCGCCCTGCAAAGCGGCGAACTCGTGCGAGTCCTGAGCGGCGTCAATCTGCAAAAGTTGAATGTCTACGCCGTCTATCCGTCGCGCGAATTCATCGACGCAAAGATCCGCGCGTGGATCGATTTCCTACGCGAGAGTCTGCCTCCTGCGCTCGCTGCCGACAGCGAAGCATTGAAAGCATTCACCGATACGGCAGCGCCTCTTCAACCGGTATGGTCGTCGAAGCATTCGAGGAGCGTGCCGGCTACTGTAGAGCCGGCGCTGGTTACGGAATAGATCACCTTCCTCTCGGGCTCCTCTCGGGCACGGGCGGTTCAGATCAGGAATTGTTAGTAAGGCGCGTCTCCTGGACTCGCAAGACCATCCAGCTCACGGGAATCATCGCCAGCGCAACTGCCATTGCAAGCGCAAACACTGCGGCGAGACCGGCCGACTCGAACAAGGTGGATATGAGCAAGGGGCTCAGCGTCTGCCCGATGCCGATCGCCGCAATATTAAAAGACATGAAAATGACGCTGCCTTCAGCCGGCGCCTCTTGCGCGAGCAAGGACTGGACAAGCGGAAACAGCAGACCATGCGCTGCACCAAGCAGGACGCCGCCCAGCAACAGCATGGACAAGTCCGAAGACACATAAAAGGCAGCCATCGACAGCGCGTACAGCGCATAGGCTAGCGCGACGATCCTGCGCATGCCGAGGCGTTTCAGCAGGCCGCCCATGAAGGGCGCAGTCAACGTGATCGCTATTGCGCAAGCCGTCGGTACCAGCGAGATAAGGAAATCGGAATGAATGCCGATGCGCCGCGCTTTCTCGGGAACGAATGAAAGCAGAATTCCGAACAGGAACAGGAACACCACCAATGTGGTCACCAGACTGCTGATGACAACCGGCCTGGTCAGGAATGCACGCAACGAGGGCCGCGACGCGCTATCCGTACGCGGAAGACTGGGCAGGTAAAGCTTCACGGCCAGTGCAAGCGGAAACGCCACTGCAGCGCTCAAAAACGTGGCCCGCCACGAAACGAGCGAAAGTAGACCAGAAAGAAGCGGTGCGGCCGCGGTAGAGATGCCGATGACACCTGCGTTGCGACCGATCACCGAATGCAGTTGGGAAGGCTCGGAAGCTTCGATGAGGATGACCAGGCCGAACAGTTCCAGCGCCGCCCCTCCGCACCCCTGGAGAATCCGAAGGAACAGAAGAACCAGGAAAGTCGGAGCTTGCGCGCAGGCGACGCCTGCGATGCCATATAGCAACAGACAGGCGATCAGTACCCGGCGCAGGGAAAGACGATGGGCGACGAAACCAATGAACGGCGTCAGCACGGCCATTGGCAAGATGAACAGGCTGACGAGCAGCGAGGCCTGCGCTGCATCGACGTTGAATGACGTTGCGATGTCGGGCAGAACGGGAGATACCGCCGATGCGCCATATACGGCGATGGCGGTCACCGCAAAGGCAATTACGAACGTTTGAGAAAGAGCCGCCGGCCGGCTACCGGCGCTCGACGATCCCAACGCTTCTTCTGCTCGTCGATCATCCAAGGACATAATTACGGTTCCCTATACTTGTGAAAGCACCTGTTATTCAGAGCTCAAGGGTAGTCGACCTGTTGCCTGCTCGTACGCACGCCAATAAGCTCGTCTCGCCCCGCAAATGCTCGGGATGAGTTGCATAAGCCTCAAGCGATTCCCGACTGTCGAACTCGGAATACAGCACGATGTCGCAGGCGTAGTCGATGCGGCTGATATCAATCCCAGTCTCGATCTTTAGCATACCGGGAATTTTCCCGTGCAAAGCCTCGAATGCTCGCTTGACTAGCTTCGCAGCATCAGCCTCTTGCCTGGGTGTTTCGCCATGGACATTTCACATTACTATGCGCTTTATCGCGCTTTCACCTCGGTTTCACGCCGGATGATTGCGGCGCGTAACCCGGCGCTTCGATCATGAAACGAAGGTGTGCGGGTCGGGTTTTCGGTTGAGCGAAGTCACGAGCACGGAGAGACCGAGGGTATCCGACAGCAGGATGAATTCTTGCCGCTTGTCGTCGGTAATGTGGCTAACGTCCGTAAGGAATTGAATGCCCTTGAGCCATTCGTCTTTGGTCAGCTAAACGTCGCGTGCAAATGCATGCAAGCGCCGGACGACGCTCGTCATGATCTGCCTGAACCGCCGATCAGGCGCCTCGGTATGGCGTGCCAAAACGAGCTGCGTGATACTGTCTTCGTCAACGTTTCGCATGTTGTCTTCAATGTTCATCTTCTTTGAGACAAAATATAGCTGACCGTCAGACAGCGAAAAAGACCGCTACGAGGAAACTTAATCCCGCGTAGTGGGAAACAGATATATTCGGACAAGTGGCTTGAGGTTCAGCTATTTTTGGCGACAGCCGAGCGTGGCAGCATTTCGAAAGCAGCGTCGATTTTCTCGTCGCACACTTCGACCGCATGGAGTACGAGCGACGCTGGACCGAAAGATGGCCGTAGCCATTGCTACTCGACTCACCTTCCGGTTTGCAATGCAGCGAAGCCGATGTTTATGTAGCGGGCATCTGCGTCCGCAGAAAACGCCGCCACGGCGGCCGGATGTCAACAATCATAGGGGAGCGCGCCGTGGACGGTATCTCGTCAGGTCTTGGTGGTGCCACGCCAGCGATTGTTAGATTCACGGACGCCATCTAGCCATCTCGCAAGATCCACGGCCGCAGTTTTCTCCGCGGTTTCGAGGATGGGGATACCGTTCGGTACGATCGTCGAAATTTCCACGATCAT
>JBEKNG010000180.1:0-8896 GCA_049523075.1 Paraburkholderia sp. | reverse complement strand
CTATTAGCTTCGCCCCTGTGCGGGGCGGCACCTACTTTCTTTGCCGCCGCAAAGAAAGTAGGCAAAGAAAGCGGGCTCACACCGCTAGCCTGTAGGTGTCCACCTCTTATGCGAACCCGGAGTGGTCCGAGACGAAATCCGTTCTCGTGTTTCCCGGGTTGGTGACAAGGCACTCATCCGTTCCAGCGTCGCGCTGCGCGCCCCGCCGTCGGGCATAACTTTCCTTTTGCGAAGCGCGGTTGGCGGCACAACATCGCGTCGCCATACTCAGTGACAAAACGCTCATTCATCCCCACTCCGCAATGCGTGCGTCGTGGATCGGTCTCCCCGTGAAAGCGGGGTATGCCAGGGAATTCGGAACCCGGCGAAGGAAGTGCGAGCCACTCCGCTTTCGAAGGGGCGCCAGCCCAATAACGCTAGAAATCCTACGGAAATTGCAGAAGGCGTTATCCCCGACGGCGGGGCGCGCAGCGCGACGCTGGAACGGATGAGTGCTTTGTCACAAACGGGGGTGGTACGAGGGATGATCTCGTCTTGGGCCGTTTCCGGTTCACGACAGAGATGGACACCTACAGGCTGGCGGTTGCAGCCCGCTTTCTTTGCCTACTTTCTTTGCGGCGGCAAAGAAAGTAGGTGCCGCCCCGCACAGGGGCGAACCTAATAGACCGATAACAATACAAGGAGAGGCCAACGCCATAGGAACAACATCCAAAGGCACCACCACCAGACCAACAACAATGCAACGAAGGACCAACCCCGCAAGAACAACAACCCAAAGCGCCGCGCAGGCAAAGAAAAATCAAGCCGCACTAAGCACCGCTTCCAAAACACCGACATCCAGCTGCCCGCTGCGCGCAGCAAAAGCATGGCCAATCATAAGAAGACTAGGCTGCGAAGCATCAAGCCACTGCTGAGCCATGCCAGAGGCGAGATCAGAAAGCGTGAGTGTGAGCATCCGCTCGCGGGGCGTGCTGCAAGCTTCAACAATGGCCACAGGCGTATCCCCACCGCGCCCAGCATCAATAAGCCCTTGCGCAATTTCAGGCCCACTATCCCGCCCCATGTAAAACACCAGCGAATCAGCGTTCACCTGCTCACGAATCGCCTCAGTATCAGCCGCCCGGCTATGAGTCGCCAACGCAACACTCCGAGACACGCCACGCAGCGTCAACGAACGCTTCAAAGAGGCCGCACTCGCCAGCGCAGCCGTAATCCCAGGCACAACCTCATATTCAATCCCAGCCGCTTCGAGCGCTCGCATTTCCTCATCAGCACGCCCAAACAACATCGGATCGCCGCCCTTCAGGCGCACCACCACCGCGTGCTCCTGCGCCGCATCGACAATCTGCTTGTTGATGAACTGCTGCGCCGTCGAAAGCTGACCACAGCGCTTGCCCACCGCGATCTTGCGCGCATGCGGCGCATACTCGAGCATCGCCGGTTCGACCAGCGCGTCGTGCAGCACCACATCCGCCAGGCCCAATAGCCGCGCGCCCCGAACCGTGATGAGATCCGCGGCCCCTGGCCCTGCACCGATCAGATACACCTTACCCATTTGCCTCCACCCCATTCATCCGGTTCGTACAAAACCCGAAACCACATGTGCGCATCAATTCCCTGGCGAGACCATCAAGCCGAAAACGCCCGAATCATGCCAGCCGCCACCGTGTGGTGCGTCGCCTCATCGATCAACACAAACGCCCCCGTGCCCTGATGCGAGTCGTACACATCGCACACCAGCGGCTTTTGCAGCGTCAGCGCCACCCGGCCAATGTCGTTCATCGTCAGATCGTGACGGTCCGTCGCGTGCGACAGCGTATGCACGTCCAACACCTGCTTGATCGCGCCAATCCGCGCAAACACGGTGTTCGTGGTCTGCTTCAGCAGATACTTGCGTTGCGTCGACAAAGGCGTGTCATCGAACCAGCACAGGTCGGCTTCGAGCTTCTTCGCCGGTTCCGGCGCCGCGGCACGCAGCACGAAGGTATCGCCGCGCGACACGTCCACGTCTTCAGCCAGACGAATCGTCACCGTCTGGCCCGCGAACGCACGGTCCACCTGCGCCGTGCCGCCCGGCACCGGGGCGATAATCTCCGCCACCGTCGCTTCACGGTTCGCCGGCAGGACCACGATCGAGTCGCCCACCTTCACTTCGCCGGCTTCAATACGGCCCATGTAGCCGCGGAAATCGTCCGCCTGGCTGCCATCCTGGCGCGCCACCCACTGCACCGGGAAACGCAACGCCTGGCCCGTCGGAATCTCGACCGGCAGCGCTTCGAGCAGGTCCAGCAGCGGCTCGCCTGCGTACCACGGCATGCGTTCGCTCGCCGTCACGATGTTGTCACCCTTGAGCGCCGACACCGGCACGAAGCGCACATCGCTCAGACCGAGTTGACGCGCGAGTTCGACATACGCATCGCGGATTTCGTTGAAGCGCGTTTCGCTGTATTCGACCAGGTCCATCTTGTTGATCGCCACAATCGCGTGCTGCAAACCGAGCAGCTTGACGATCGCGCTATGCCGCTTCGTCTGCGGCAGCAGTTGCGCCACGCCGTTTTCAAACGTGACGCGCGTTGCATCGACCAGGATAATCGCGGCGTGGGCCGTCGATGCGCCCGTCACCATGTTGCGCGTGTACTGCTCGTGACCTGGCGTGTCGGCAATGATGAACTTGCGCTTTGCCGTCGCGAAGTAACGGTAGGCAACGTCGATCGTGATGCCCTGCTCGCGTTCGGCTTCCAGACCGTCCGTCAGCAGCGACAGATCGATTTCGTCGCCCACGGTGCGCTTGTTTTTCGCGCGCGACAGTGCCGAGAGCTGATCGCTCAACACAGCCTTGCTGTCGTACAGCAGGCGTCCGATCAGCGTGCTCTTGCCGTCGTCGACGCTACCCGCCGTGATGAATCGCAGCACGCCGAGGTCTTGCGGTTGTTGAATGCTCATGATTTCCGTACCCTCGTGTGCTTAGAAATAACCTTGCTTTTTGCGCTGTTCCATCGCGGCTTCGGAAACCTGATCGTCCATCCGCGTCGCGCCGCGTTCCGTGATTTCGGTGACGGCCGTTTCGGCGATGATCTTCTCGAAATCGTCGGCGTCGCTCTCCACCGGGCACGTGCAGCTGATATCGCCCACTGTGCGGAAGCGCACCTGCGCAATTTCGCTCGTCTCGCCTTCACGCATCGGGGTGAGCGGCGTGACCGGCACCAGCAGGCCGTTGCGGCGCACGATTTCGCGTTGATGCGCGTAATAGATCGACGGCAGTTCCAGCTGCTCGCGGGCGATGTATTGCCACACGTCCAGTTCGGTCCAGTTCGAGATCGGGAACACGCGCAGGTGTTCGCCGTTGTGCAAACGCGCGTTGTACAGGCTCCACAGTTCCGGGCGCTGTGCCTTCGGGTCCCATTGGCCGAATTCGTCGCGGAACGAGAAAATCCGCTCTTTCGCACGGGCCTTTTCTTCGTCGCGGCGCGCGCCGCCGATCAACGCAGTGTACTCATGTTCAGCGATCGTTTCGAGCAGCGTCACGGCTTGCGCGGCGTTGCGCGAATCCGTCTCGCGGCGCAGGCGCACCGTGCCGCGCCTGATCGAATCTTCCACGTGGCCGACCACCAGCTCTGCACCGATTTCCTGCGCACGGCGGTCACGGAAATCAATGACTTCCTGATAGTTATGGCCCGTATCGATGTGCACGAGCGGGAACGGCAACACGGTCTTGCGGCTCGGGCCGAGGCCGAATGCCTTCAACGCCAGATGCAGCACGACGACCGAGTCCTTCCCGCCCGAAAACAGCAGCGCGGGCTTGCTGCATTCGGCGACCAGTTCGCGCAGGATGTGAATCGATTCAGCTTCGAGCCAGTCGAGGTGATCCATCCGGTTCGCCGTGTTGGTGAGCGCTGCGTTGACAGTGGAATCGAGCGTGGTGCTCATGTTCGGGTCCTTCGTGAGTTCGTGTCGCGGACGGTTGTCCGCGTCACGCAAATATTCTATCGTGATCGACTTCGGCATTCAGGCCGAAGCGTTTTCGTCCGCGACGGCGATCGGAATCGTGGTGATGTGCAAGCCGCATTCCTTCGAATCACGCGACTCCCACCACCAGCGTCCTGCCCGGCTGTCCTCGCCGGGACGGATCGCCCGCGTACACGGTTCGCAGCCGATGCTCGGATAACCGCGCGCATGCAGCGGATTGACCGGCACGTCGAAGGCGGTCAGGTACGCCCACACATCGGCTTCGGTCCAGTCCGTCAGCGGATTGAACTTGGCGATATTGCGCGCCGCGTCGTGCTCTTCCTCGTGCAGTTCAGCACGCGTCACCGACTGTTCGCGACGCTGGCCCGTCACCCAGGCGCTCACATCCGACAGTGCCCGGTTCAGCGGCTCGACCTTGCGAATCTCGCAGCAACGCTTGCGCAGATCGACGCTTTCATAGAACGCGTTCAGGCCGTGCGACGCCACATACTCCTCGACCGACGCCTGTTGCGGATGGAACTGTTCGATCTCGTAGCCATAGCGCTCGCGCACCCGATCGATCATGCCCAAGGTTTCCGCATGCAAGCGGCCGGTGTTCAGCGAGAAGATGCCGATCTTCACGCCGCGCGAGAGAATTGCGTGCGTGAGCAGCATGTCTTCCGCCGCGAGGCTGCTGGCGAGCTTTACCTTCTCGTGGCGCGCCGCGATCGAATCGAGCAGCGCGTTCAGGCGCTCGATCCTGGCTGCCAACTCGGGCTTCACGGACGCAGCCGCCGCGGTGTTCATGCCGACGCCTTCTGCGCAGCAGCCGTCGCTTCGCGGCGGCGGAACAGCGGCGACGGATTATCCACCGCGCCTTGATACTGCACGGTAAATTCGTCGAACGCTTTCAGCGCATCATGAAGGTCCTTGTCGGCACGCACGGCGTACGCGTCGAAGCCGCAGCGGAACATGAACGTCAGTTGATCGCGCAGCACGTCGCCGATCGCGCGAATCTCGCCCTTGTAGCCATAGCGCTCGCGCAGCAGGCGCCCAATGCTGTAGCCGCGGCCATCGCGGAACACCGGGAAGTCCACGCCGATCAGCGCGATCTTGTCGAAGTCGCCGACGATATCCGCCGGTTCGCTGTCCGCGGCGAGCCACACTGCGATTTCGGCAGCGCTGCGCGAAGCCGTCAACTCTTCGCGCGCAGCCTGCCACAAGGCGAGCGGCACCAGCACTTTGCCTGCCGGCAGCGTGTCCACAGCGGGCAACGTGCCGTCTTCCGCTGCACGCACCACGATCCAGTCATCGTTGACGATCGTGCGGTTCTTGATGATAGAAGCCATCTGTTCAGTATCCTTTGTCTCGGTTACGCGTGAGCCGGTTGACGCGATGCGTACACGCGTTCCTTGAACGGGGTGATGCCGATGCGGTTGTACGTTTCGATGAAGCGCTCGCCTTCAATGCGGTTCTCCACGAACGTATCGATCACCTTCGACATCACGTCCGGCATCTCTTCCGCCGAGAACGACGGTCCGATCACACGGCCAAGATGCGCGCCCGTAGCGCCGCTACCCTGCTCGCCGCCGAGCGTCACCTGATACCACTCCGAGCCGTCCTTATCGACGCCCAGAATGCCGATGTTGCCGATGTGGTGGTGACCGCACGCATTGATACAGCCCGAGATGTTCAGCGACACGTCGCCGAGGTCATACACGTAATCCAGATCGTTGAAGCGTTCCTGGATTGCAAGAGCAATCGGAATCGACTTCGCATTGGCCAGCGAGCAGAAATCGCCGCCCGGGCACGCGATGATGTCGGTCAGCAAACCGATATTCGCCGTCGCAAACCCTTGCGCCTTGGCCTTTTCCCACAGCTCGAACAGATCGCGTTTCTTGACGTTCGCCAGAATCAGGTTCTGCTCGTGCGACACGCGAATCTGGCCCAGCGAATACTGGTCGGCCCAGTCGGCCACGGCTTCCATCTGGGCATCCGTGGCGTCGCCGGGGGCGATGGTGGTCGGCTTCAACGACAACGTCACCGAGGCATAACCCGTCACCTTGTGCGGACGCACATTGCGCTCCACCCAGCGGGCGAAGCCGCGGTTTTCCAGCAGATGCTTTTCGTACGAGGCGTCGGTATCCGGCAGTTTTTCGTACTGCGGCGGCTGAAAGTATTGCGAAACACGGTCGACTTCGGCTTGCGTCAGCGTCGACGGGCCGTCCTTCAGGTGCTGCCATTCTTCTTCGACTTGCGCCGAGAACTTCTCCGGGCTCAAAGCCTTCACCAGGATCTTGATGCGCGCCTTATAGATGTTGTCGCGGCGGCCGTAGCGGTTGTACACACGCAGCACGGCTTCGCAGTAGGTCAACAGGTGCTGCCACGGCAGATCACGGCGGATGATCGCGCCGATGATCGGCGTGCGGCCCATGCCGCCGCCAGCCAGGATGTCGACCACCAGTTCGCCCTGCTCGTTCTTCTTCAGATACACGCCCAGGTCGTGCAGCTGCACGGCCGCCCGGTCTTCCTGCGAGCCCGACACGGCAATCTTGAACTTGCGCGGTAGCCATGCAAATTCAGGGTGGAACGTCGACCACTGACGCAGGATTTCAGCCCACGTACGCGGATCGACGACTTCGTCGGGCGCCACGCCGGCGAACTGGTCAGCCGTGATGTTGCGGATACAGTTGCCCGAAGTCTGGATGCCGTGCATCTGCACAGCCGCAAGCTTGCGCAGGATTTCCGGCGTTTCTTCGAGCTTGATCCAGTTGTACTGGATGTTCGTGCGCGTCGAGAAGTGGCCGTAGCCGCGATCGTGTTCGCGCGCGATCGTCGCTAGCACGCGCATCTGGTCGCTGCGCAGGTTGCCGTACGGAATAGCGATGCGGTGCATGTAGGCATGGCGTTGCATGTACAGACCGTTCTGCAGGCGCAGCGGACGGAACTCCTCTTCGCTCAATTCGCCCGACAAGCGGCGGCGAACCTGGTCGGCGTATTGCGCGACCCGTTCATCGACGATGGTCTGGTCGTACTGATCGTATTGGTACATTCGGGGACCCCAATTTTTGCGTTACACGCCGCGCTCCGGTTGCGCCGCGCAAAGATCTCAGCCTTTGCCAGTACGGTTGAGCGGAACCTTCCAAACCCCCGCTCATTTGCTAATGACAAAAACAGATATCCATATTGAAAAAGATGGGGAAATAGTAATAAACTCCCCATATACTTCAAACGACTAAAAAATTCTTTTGATATGCGCAGAGGTTATATATGAACCTGCACCAGTTCCGCTTCGTGCGCGAGGCCGTGCGGCAGAACTTCAACCTCACTGAAGCGGCCAAGGCGCTGTATACAAGCCAGCCTGGCGTCTCAAAGGCGATCATCGAGCTGGAAGATGAGCTGGGCGTCGAGATCTTCACCCGGCACGGCAAACGTGTTCGCTCGCTAACCGAACCCGGGCGCATTATCCTCGCTTCCGTCGAAAAGATCCTACAAGAGGTCGAGAGCCTCAAGCGTGTCGGTAAAGATTACGCGGCGCAGGACCAGGGCAACCTCGTCATTGCCGCCACGCACACACAGGCCCGCTACTCACTTCCGGCCGCAATCGCGGAATTCAAGAAGCGCTTCCCGAAAGTTCACCTTTCGATTCTGCAAGGCAACCCGACCCAGGTGGCCGAGATGGTGATTCACGACCAGGCGGATCTGGCGATCGCCACCGAGGCGATCGCCAACTATAAGGAACTGGTCTCGTTGCCGTGCTTCCAGTGGCACCACCTCGCCGTGATGCAGCCAGATCATCCCTTGCTCGACCGCAAGCTGCTGTCGCTCGACGATCTGACCCAATATCCGCTGATTACGTATGACAACGCGTTTGCCGGCCGCACCAAGATCAACGAGGCGTTCCGGCTGCGCGGGCTCGTACCGGATATCGTGCTGGAGGCGATCGACGCCGACGTGATCAAGACCTACGTCGAACTGGGGTTGGGGGTCGGCATCATGGCCGATATCGCCTTTAACGCCGAGCGCGACCGCCACCTGCGGGCGATGCCGGTCGGCCATCTGTTCGGCAGCAACGTGACGCGCGTGGCGCTGAAACACGGTGCTTACCTGCGCAGCTACGTGTATACGCTCGTCGAACTGCTGTCGCCGAGCATGAACCGCAAGCTGATCGAACAGGCGCTCAAGGGCGAACACGAAAGCTACGAGCTGTAAGGAGCGCCTCGAAACCTGTCGCTTCGATCCAGGGAAAACCACAGCCCCCGCAGTCACGCTTTCCTTTGACTCACTTTCGACTCGAAACTAAACTCTTTCGAAACAAAAGTGCTTTCTTTCGAAGAGCGAAGACATGCTGGCTAACAAGAGTTCACTGAAGCGACGCCTGCAGATCGTCGAGATGGTCCGCAAGCGCGGCGAAGTCTCGGTCGAGGAACTCAGCCAGGCCTTCGACGTTTCGAGCGTGACCATCCGTACCGACCTGACTTACCTCGAACAGCAGCGCTATCTGGTGCGCTCGTTCGGCAAGGCGCGGTATCTGGCGCAACGCCCCGGCGAGAGCATCCTGATGCCGCTGCCGGACGGCGCCACACGCAAGGCGGCAGAAATGGCGATTGCCCGGTTCGCTGCGGAATCCGTGGACGACCACGAGTCGCTGATGCTCGGTGCCGGCGAAATCGTCCACAAGGTGCTGCCGCTGCTTTCGGATCGCTCGAACCTGTCGCTGCTGTTGAACGACATCGCGATGGCTCAAACCGCTCAGCGTTTCGTGCACTGCGAGCTGCAATTGACCGGCGGCCATCTCATCCACGAAGCCACCGCCCTGACCGGGCCCGATGCGGAGCGCTCCGTCACGGCACGCTCGCTTGATCTCTGCATTCTCGAGGCGTCAGGTCTCGACCGCGACGGCAACCTGCTATGCGCCGACCCGAGCCTAGCCAGGGTGTTTCATGCCGCT
>JBEKNG010000179.1:0-8940 GCA_049523075.1 Paraburkholderia sp. | reverse complement strand
AGCTGCGGGACGCACGCTCGGCGACATCCTCGGCGGCCTCGGTCATGTGGCCGAAGGGGTGCGCTGCGCACAAGCAGTGCTGGCCATCGCCCGGGCTCATTCAATCGATATGCCGATCACCCAGGCCGTCTGCGCTGTGCTGTTCGACGGAGTCGCCGCACGCGATGCCGTCAGCGCGCTGCTGCGCCGCGACGCCAAAGCCGAATAACAACCGCTTGGCGCGAGGCGGAGCGCCGTTTCGGGCGCTTCCACGCGCTTCCCCAGGCTCTCCTGGCGCCGCCGTGTTTCCTGGGCGCGGCGTGTTGCGCTGAACGGTTGCCCTCCCTTTGCTGTCCACGTCTTATCGACGTTTCGGATGCTGAGGTTCTCCATGCTCACATCAGGTCATTGTTCGCTCGAGGCGCGTGTCGTCGATATCACGACGCTGGCGTTTGACGCGATCGTCAACGCGGCGAATACCTCCCTCCTGGGCGGCGGGGGCGTGGACGGTGCGATCCATCGCGCGGCGGGGCGCGGGTTGTTACGCGAATGCGAAACGCTCGGCGGTTGCGCGACGGGCGACGCGAAAATCACCGCCGGCTACCGGTTGCCGGCCAAACACGTGATTCATGCAGTGGGGCCCGTCTGGCATGGCGGCGGCCGAGGCGAGGCAGAACTGCTTGCGTCGTGCTACCGACGCTCGCTCGAACTCGCCGGCGAGGCGCACTGCCAGAGCATTGCGTTTCCCGCCATCAGTTGTGGGGCCTACCGGTTTCCCGCAGACGAAGCCGTAGAGATTGCCCTGGCCACGGTGCTCGAGACGCTGCCGCGCGTGCCCTCCATCGAGCGCGTGCTGTTCGCCTGCTTCGATGACGCGATGTTCGCGCGCTATCGGGCCAAACTTGATGCGCTGACCGCGGGCCGTCAGGCGCCGCCTTCGAAGCCGGCCTGACGCCACGCTTCGAATACCACCACCGCAACGGTGTTCGACAGATTCAGGCTGCGATTACCGGGCCGCATCGGCAGCCGCACCCGCTGTTCAGTGGCGAACTGCTCGAGCACGTGATCAGGCAGGCCGCGCGTCTCCGCACCGAACACGAACCAGTCGCCGGGCAGGAACGCATGCGCGTGGAATGCTCCCGAGCCGCGCGTGGTGAACGCGAACATGCGCGCTGGATCCGGCGCCTCCTTGGCCACGAATGCCGCCCAATCCGCATGCACATGCATCTGGGCGTACTCGTGATAATCGAGGCCGGCGCGCCGCATTTTGGCGTCATCGAGCGGGAAGCCGAGCGGTTCGATCAGATGCAGGCTGGCACCGGTATTGGCGCACAGGCGGATGACGTTGCCGGTATTCGGCGGGATTTCGGGTTCGACGAGAACGACGTTAAACATGATGTGAACCAGTGGAAATCATGATGTGAGCCAGTGGAAACTAGTTTTTCGGCGTGCGCAGGGCGACGAAGTTGGTCACGCGCCGCGCGCCGGCTGCCTTTAGCGTATGCGCGAGCGCTTCGAGGGTGGCGCCGGTGGTCATCACATCGTCGACGACCGCCACGTGCAGACCGTGCACCCGTGCGTTGACCTGAAATGCCCGACCGACGTTCTGGCGGCGTGCGTCCAGATCGAGCCGCGACTGCGGGGCGGTTTCGATCACGCGCGCGACCAGCGTGGCGTCGCTGCGTACCCGCAGTGCGCGGCCGAGCGGCTTCGCAATCTGCCACGCCTGGTTGTAGCCGCGTTCGACGAGACGCCTGGCCGCCAGCGGCACGGGCGCGATGACGTCGGGCCAGTCCGATGCGTCCAGCATATCGTCCGCGAGGCGGGCGAGCCGTTGCGCGAACTCGTCGGCCAGCATGAGCCGGGCGCGAAACTTCAGGCCCACAGCGAGCGTATCGAGCGGCGCGCGATAGTCAGCCAGTGCAAGGGTGGCCGCGAACGGCGGCGGGGTGGCGACACAATCCGCACACCGATAACCGGCGCTCCTGTCACGTCGCGAACTGGGTAACGGAACCGCGCAAACCGTGCAACGCAAGCGCGTTTCATTCGCGTAAGCTTCGTCACACCCCCTGCAGAGCGTGTTCTGCGACAAATTGCCGCACAACGCGCAGAGGTTCGGCAGGACTGCGTGAGCGAGACGCGGCCATGAGGAACCGAGCCGGGTTGCAAATTCTGCAAGCTGGCCGCAAGGTGAAGAAACGGATGCCGAAAATCGCATCGATGGGCCGCCCGCGAAGGCCTCCTGCGCTGAATGGAGGGAAGCGAGCGAGTATACTTCGAGCTCTTCGTCCGTGTGACTCCCATGCCCCCAACACCCGCAAAATCTAGCCGTCCGGTCTATGATTCCCGGCGCCTTCAGCGGATTTTCGACCGCCGCGCCGCGACCTTCGACGAGGTTGCGTTCCTACCGCGCGAGATTGCGCAGCGCATGCGCGAGCGTCTCGAATACATCAAGGTCAGTCCGGCCAGCGTGCTCGACGCGGGTTGTGGCGCGGGAGATGACCTGCCCCGCCTGCGCGAGCGCTTTCCCGAGGCGCCCGTGTTCGGCACCGACCTCTCGCATGCGATGCTCACCCGCGCCTTACGGCACGACGCGGGTGACACGAGCTGGCGGCGCTTTCTGCCGGCTTCGCTCGGCAAGGCGCTGGGCGCGCGCGGCCCGCGCTTCGCCCAGGCCGACTTCTCGGCGTTGCCCTTTGTGGCCGGCGGGTTCGAATTCATCTGGTCAAATCTCGCACTGCACTGGCACTCGCGGCCCGATCTCGTGTTTCCGGAATGGCAGCGCGTGCTGAAGGTAGGAGGTCTACTGATGTTCAGCACGCTAGGTCCCGATACACTGAAGGAGTTGCGCGGCGCCTATGCTGAAGTGGAGGCGGCGCACGGCGTGCCGTCCGTCAAGCATGTGATCGATTTCGTCGATATGCACGACCTGGGCGATATGCTGGTGGAGAGCGGCTTCGAAATCCCGGTGATGGACCAGGAGACGATCACGATCACCTACAAGTCGCCGCAGTCGCTGCTTGCAGACGTGCGCCGCTGGGGCGCTTACCCGTTCCAGCGCGGCGAGGACTCAAACCGGGACGCCAACCCGGCCTCGAGCCCAGCCGCAAGGCGTCTGCATAAGGCGCTACCAGGGGCCTTGGAGGCACGCCGCCGCGCCGACGGCACGCTTCCTTTGACGTTCGAGGTGATCTATGGACATGCCTGGAAAGCGGTGCCGCGCATGACCGCCGAAGGACACGGGATCGTGCGTCTCGAGGACATTGGACGAGGCCCGTCGAAGAATTCCTGAAGCGGTAAAGAGGGCATCTGTTATGTCTGAAATTACTCGGGCAAAAGTGTCTCGCAAGATGCGTAAAAACGGCGCAGAGGCTTGTCAGGCCTGGGTTCCAGCCCGATAGGGCGTTGCTTGTGGATGCCATAGAACGCGCCTATAATGCGTCAGTTTGCCGCTCGGAGTTCCCATACTCGCAGCGGCAGGCCCGAGGGGCTGGACAGCAGGGAAGGGCGGCACGAACTGGCAAGAGGCAAGGTTAAGAGGCAATTCGCAGGGAGACAGCGATGGCGTCATCTGATCTGCTGGCGGAGTCGGAACCGGTCCTCAAGGACTGGACGATGAAACGCAACTGTTCGGTGTCCCCCAAGCAGTTTGTATGCTTCTATCTGTCGCTTGCGGTTGTCTCGCTGGTTATTGCTTTTATGCTGGATCTGATCGGCGCCTGGCTGGTGTTGCCGTTCACCGGCATTGAGTTGCTCGCAGTCGGTATCGCTTTTGCAATTTACGCGCGTCATGCTGTGGATTACGAACGCATCAGGCTGTTCCCGAACCGACTTGTCATTGAGCGGGTGAGCGCGGAGCAAGTCACGCAGTTCGAATTCAATCCGCGCTGGGTGCGGATTGAGCCGGGCGCAACACCGCGTGACCACATCAAACTGGTCTCGCGTGGCCAGACGATCATGATCGGGCAACACCTCGCACAGTATCGGCGCGCGCAATTTGCAGGCGAATTGCGCATGTGGCTCAGGCGTTGTTAGACGTACTGAGGCTCGCGTCGTTCAGGGGAGCGCGAGGCAGCCTTCCAGCGGGATCGAGGGTTTGAATGGAAAATTTGGGTAAGGAAGCTATGAAAACAATCAAGCGAGCCCTGATGGGCGGGCTGGCGCTTACCGGGCTGTTCTTTGCCGGGGCTGCGCTGGCAGTGGGTGACAGTCCGGGCGGCCCCGCCGTCAACGAGATCAACCTCCAGCCGCCTGCAACCGCTATCGCTGAGGAGCTCTATCACCTGCACACCTTCATGTTGATCCTCTGTACGGTGATCTTCGTGGGCGTGTTCGGCGTGATGTTCTATTCGGTCTTTGCTCACCGCAAGTCGAAAGGCCACAAGGCCTCCCATTTCCACGAAAGCACTACTGTCGAAATCATCTGGACGATCGTCCCGTTCGTCATCGTCGTGCTGATGGCGCTGCCCGCCACCAAGACCGTGGTGGCGATGAAGGACACCAGCAACGCCGACCTCACCATCAAGGTGACCGGATACCAGTGGAAGTGGGGCTACGACTACGTGAAGGGTCCGGGCGAAGGCATCAACTTCCTGTCCACCCTCAGCACGCCGCGCGCCGAGACCGACGGCCAGCAGCCCATTTCCGATACGTATCTGCAGGAAGTCGATAATCCACTCGTGGTGCCGGTCGACAAGAAGATTCGCATCATCACCACCGCCAACGACGTGGTCCACTCCTGGTACGTGCCGGCCTTCGGCGTGAAGCAGGATGCGATTCCGGGCTTCGTGCGCGATACGTGGTTCAAGGCCGACAAGGTCGGCACTTTCCGCGGCTTCTGTACCGAACTGTGCGGCAAGGAACACGCGTTCATGCCGGTTGTGGTCGAAGTGCTCTCAGCTGACGACTATGCGAAGTGGGTCGACGACGAGAAGAAGAAAATGGCCGCCGGTGCTGACGATCCGAACAAGACCTACACCGTGGCCGAGTTGATGGAGCGTGGCGGCAAGGTTTACGCGTCGAACTGCGCGGTCTGCCACCAACCTACCGGCAAGGGCGCAGGCGCGTTCCCGGCACTCGACGGCAGCAAGATCGCCAACGGTCCGATTGCGCAACACGTGAGCATCGTGCTGAAGGGTAAGAACGCGATGCCGTCCTGGGCACCCACCCTGAACGACGTCGAAATCGCCTCGGTCATCACGTTCGAGCGCAACTCGTGGGGCAATCACACGGGCGACATTCTGCAGCCGAAGCAGGTTGCGGACGCACGTAACGGCAAGCTGCCGGAAGGCGGCGACCACCTTGCCGCGGGTGCGGCAGCAGGTGCGAGCGGTACAGCCGCTGCTTCCGATGCCAGCGGTGCGAGCGGTGGAGATGCCGCCTCGGGCGCCGGCGGCGCAGCCCCGGCTTCCGGCGGGTCGGACAGCACGGCGTCGCAACCGCAGGCAGCGTTGCCGGCTAACATCTACTTCGAAACCGGCAAGAGCACGCTGCCGGACGAAGCGAAGGCAGCGGTCGGCGCGGCTGCCGACTACGCCAAGGCACATCCGGAGGCGAAGTTCACGCTGTCAGGCTTTACTGATGTAACGGGTTCGGCTGAGGTCAACGCGAAGCTCGCGAAGATCCGCGCGGAAGCCGTCCGCGATGCCCTGAAGGACGCCGGCATTGCCGAAGACCATATTATTTTGAAGAAACCGGAAACGGTCACCGGCGGTAGCGACGCCAAAGAAGCCCGGCGGGTTCAGATCAGCCAGGCTGCCTGACGTGTTCATGTCAGTACCGCAGAATTCGCTTTAGGAGATTGTCATGTCTAGCGTTGGACACGATGTAGTTGCGGGCCACGAGCACGTACACGGGGACCCCCATGCTCATGGGACGCCGCATGGCTGGCGTCGCTGGCTTTATGCCACCAATCACAAGGATATCGGCACGCTGTATCTGATCTTCTCGTTCACCATGTTCCTGTCCGGGGGCGTGATGGCGCTGTTGATCCGTGCCGAACTGTTCGAACCGGGCCTGCAGATCATGCGTCCTGAGTTCTTCAACCAGTTGACCACCATGCACGGCCTCATCATGGTGTTCGGCGCGATCATGCCGGCCTTCGTCGGCTTCGCGAACTGGATGGTGCCGCTGCAGATCGGCGCATCGGACATGGCCTTCGCGCGCATGAACAACCTCAGCTTCTGGCTGTTGCCCGCGGCGGCTGTCCTGCTGGTCAGTTCGTTCTTTCTGCCGGGTGGTGCAACGGCTGCGGGCTGGACGCTGTACGCGCCGCTCTCCACGCAGATGGGCCCGGGCATGGACTTCGCGATTTTCGCGCTCCACCTGATGGGTGCCTCGTCGATCATGGGTGGGATCAACATCGTGGTGACCATCCTGAACATGCGCGCGCCAGGTTTGACGCTGATGAAGATGCCGATGTTCGTCTGGACGTGGCTCATCACCGCCTACCTGCTGATCGCGGTGATGCCGGTTCTGGCCGGCGCGATCACGATGCTGCTGTTCGACCGTCACTTCGGCACGTCGTTCTTCAATGCGGCAGGCGGCGGCGACCCGGTGATGTACCAGCATATCTTCTGGTTCTTCGGGCACCCCGAGGTGTACATCATGATCTTGCCGGCGTTCGGGATCGTGTCGCAGGTGATCCCGGCCTTCTCGCGCAAGCCGCTGTTCGGTTATAGCTCGATGGTGTACGCCACGTCGTCGATCGCGATTCTGTCGTTCATGGTATGGGCGCACCACATGTTCGCGACCGGCATGCCGGTGACGGGCCAGTTGTTCTTCATGTACGCCACCATGCTGATCGCCGTGCCTACGGGCGTGAAGGTGTTCAACTGGGTTGCCACGATGTGGCGCGGTTCGCTGACGTTCGAAACCCCGATGCTGTTCGCGGTGGGCTTCCTGTTCGTGTTCACGTTCGGCGGTCTCACGGGCCTGATGCTCGCCATGGCGCCGCTCGACATCCAGTATCACGGTACTTACTTTGTGGTGGCGCACTTCCACTACGTGCTGGTGGCGGGCTCGCTGTTTGGTCTGTTCTCCGGCTGGTACTACTGGTCGCCGAAATGGACTGGCTGGATGTACAACGAAACGCGCGGCAAGATCCACTTCTGGGCGTCGATGATCTTCTTTAACCTCGCCTTCCTGCCGATGCACTTCGTGGGTCTCGCAGGCATGCCGCGTCGTTACGCCGACTATCCGGCGCAGTTCACCGATTGGAACCAGGTCATCACGATCGGTGCGTTCGGCTTCGGACTCGCTCAGGTGTACTTCCTGTTTGCGGTTGCATTGCCGGCTTACCGCGGCGGTGGCGACCTCGAAAAGGCGGGCGACAAGCCGTGGGATGGTGCAACGGGCCTCGAATGGACTGTGCCGAGCCCGGCTCCGTTCCACACGTTCGAAAACCCGCCGACGGTCGAGTAAGCGTTATTTTGAAGCGGTATTCCCGGTCTTGGTATAGACCAGACCGGGTGCAGCGAAGGCGTAGTGCCGCATAGTCGTAGCGTTGCCAGGTGGCGCCCCTATTGGTGAAGTACCGAGAAACTCCAGCATGACCCGGAATCCACAACAAAGACGTACGCCCGAGGAAATCCGCGCGGGCAACCTGCGGCTCGGTTTGCTCATGCTTGCCATCGCCGCCGCGTTTTTCGTGGGTATCTTTGTCAAAAGGAGCTTTTTCTCCTGAAGGCCATCACGTATGAGTGACAACGGCGGTAGCGGTGGTGGCCCCGGCCCTGGTGCACGTAAGGGCAGCTTCGGCAAGTCGATGAAAGCCGTGTTCTGGGCGTTTTTCGGCGTACGTAAGGGGCGTGATCTGGAGTCGGACGTATCGCAGCTCAATCCGCTTCACGTGGTGGCGGCGGCGCTGATCGGTGCGGCGATTTTTGCCGCCATCCTGATTCTCGTCGTCCACGCGGTGGTGCACTGAGGCGCGTGGCTGGAAGCGTTGAAAGCGCGATAAAAGCGGCAGTAGCGGGCCCGACGCGGCCTCGATATTAGAGTGAAGCGGCGCGGTATCGACGCACCGCCGAAGAGACAGCCGGACCCAACCGGATCGAGCGGAACAACTGGACTGAAGTGGAGAATCAAGCATGAGCGGTCAAAACGAGAGCCCGTACTATTTCGTACCGCATCCGTCGCGGCATCCGATCAGCGCGGCCTTCGGGCTGCTGGTCATGCTGTCATCGCTTGCGGCGTGGATCAACGGCGAAAGCTGGGCGCCCATCACGGTATTCGCTGGCTTGCTGTGGCTGCTCTTCACGTTGTGGCACTGGTTCGGAGACACGATATCGGAATCCGAAGGCGGCAATTACGGCCAGAACGTCGACAAGTCGTACCGCTGGAGCATGAGCTGGTTCATCTTCTCCGAAGTCATGTTCTTCGGCGCGTTTTTCGGCGCACTGTTCTACGCCCGTCAAATCGCGATGCATGAACTGGGCAGCCTTGACTACAAACTGATCTGGCCGGATTTCACGGCCGTGTGGCCGAACATCGGCCCAGCGACGCTCGTGTCGCACTTCAAGTCCATGCAACCCTGGCCCGTGCCGACCATCAACACGGCGCTGTTGCTGTCCTCGGGTGCGACGCTGACGGTGGCCCACCATGCGCTGCGTGAGAATCATCGCAACAAGACCATCGCCTGGCTGGCAGCGACTGTGTTGCTGGGCCTGTGCTTCCTGTTCCTGCAAGGCTTCGAGTACTACCACGCGTACAACGAGCTGAACCTGACGCTGGCCTCGGGCGTGTACGGCTCGACGTTCTTCCTGCTGACCGGTTTCCACGGTTTCCACGTGTTCCTGGGCGGCACGATGCTGACGGTGGTGCTGGTGCGCGTGATCCGCGGCCACTTTACGCCTGATCACCATTTCGCCTTCGAAGGTGCGGCCTGGTACTGGCACTTCGTGGACGTTGTGTGGCTCGGGTTGTACGTCGTCGTGTACTGGCTTTAAAGCTTGTCCGGCC
>JBEKNG010000178.1:0-8942 GCA_049523075.1 Paraburkholderia sp. | reverse complement strand
CACCACTGCCGCTGCGAGCGCCGCCGCCGTTACCGGCCGGCTTGGCAGCACCGCTGCCGCTACCGAAGCGACGGCCACCGCCGTTGCCACCGCCCGGACGGCCGCGGCCGCCAAAGCCAGGACGGCCATTGCCCGACGGGGCCGACTTGCGCGGCTCGAAGCCTTCGACGACGTTCACCGCCAGCGGGGTACGCACGAAACGCTCGATGCGCTTGAGCGCGCCTTGCTCGGCGTGATGCACGAGGCTCACCGCGATACCCGAGCGGCCGGCACGGCCGGTACGGCCGATGCGGTGCACGTAGTCTTCAGCGAACTTCGGCAGGTCATAGTTGAACACGTGCGTGATGCCCGGGATGTCGATACCGCGAGCGGCGACGTCCGTGGCGACCAGCACGCGCACACGGCGCTCGCGCAGGGCCTTGATCGTGCGGTTACGCGCGCCTTGCGGCAGATCGCCGTGCAGAGCAGCCGATTCGAAACCGGCGTCGGCCAGGCGGCCAGCCAGTTGGTCAGCGTCCATCTTGGTTGCCGTGAAGACGATAGCCTGATCGAGGCCTTCGTCACGCAGCAGATGGTCGAGCAGACGATCCTTGTGATCGCGGTCGTCAACGTAATGGACGGTTTGCGCGATGTTGGTGCGCTGTTCCATGCGCTGGACGATCTCGATACGCTCCGGATCCTTCAGCAGGCGGCCTGTCAGCGAGGTGATCTTGCCGTCGAGCGTGGCAGAGAACAGCATCGTTTGACGTGAAGCCGGCGTGGCGGCAACGATCGTTTCGATGTCTTCGATGAAGCCCATGTCCAGCATGCGGTCAGCTTCGTCGAGCACGAGGATCTGCAGTTGCGACAGGTCGATACGGCCGCGTTCCAGGTGGTCGATCAGACGGCCGGGCGTAGCAACCAGGATTTCCGGGTTCTTGGCCAGCAGCATCAACTGTTGACCGTAAGCGACGCCACCGAGAATGCTGACGGTGCGCAGGCGCTTCAGGTGCTTACCGTACGTGGCAGCGGCGGTGGTGACCTGCATCGCGAGTTCGCGGGTCGGCGTCAGAACCAGCATGGTCGGACGGGCAACCGGTTGCGGGCGGCGCGTGCGGGCCCCGTCAGCCGGACGCGGCTCGCGCGGCTGGCTGGCTTGGGCTTTTTGCAGCTGCGAGAAACGCTCGATGGCGGGCAGCATGAACGCGGCGGTCTTGCCCGAACCGGTCGGGCTCGAGACCATCAGATCGCGGCCGGCGATGCCAGCGGGGATCGCGCGTTGCTGAACCGCGGTCGGGTTTTGGTAGCCAGCGGCGGTCAGCGCGGAGACGACATCCGGGGACAGACCGAGCGACGCGAACGACGGGCCGGCCGGTGCGGCGGCCACAGCGGCGACGGCTTCCGGGGCTGCAGCAACGGCTGCGGCTTCTGCGGGTGCTGCGTCACTGCTTGCGAGACCGAGGGCTTGGTCGGCGATGGCGTTCAACGGGCTGCTGGGGGTATTGCTCGAAGTCATGAGAATCCTTGAAACGATCCTGGGTAATGCACGGAATAAATACGTCGGCGCCAATCGGCATACCCAAGTCGTCGGATTCAGCGAGCAAAGAAGCAGCGAGCAAATCGAAAAACGGGGGCAGCTCGCGACAATGAAGGCGAGCTTTTTGTTAGAAGCTGTATGGGTTGCGACATGCCAACACGGCGTGCCGCCAGCCTGGTACATGATCGCCCGTAGGGGGCTAGGCAGGAGGGGACAGGTTCTAAACTGGATTGGAGCAAAACGCTACGAGGCGCTGCGCCGCAAAGGCCGCTAGAAGAAAGCCGGGCAAAGCAGTGAAGCGCAGGCAGCATTGTATAGGGTTTTGCTGCACCGCGCCACATTTAAGACATTTCCACGAGGGAAGTGCCGCTGTCAGCTAGTTCGTCCGCTGGTTTTACGCTGAGGCGCCGCTTTTTAGCGATTCGACCAGTTCGACGTATTGCTGCTTGGCGGCGTCCTGCGAGGTGCCCTTCAGTGCCGCCCAGGCGTCGTATTTGTACTTGCCGACGATGTCAGTGAAGCCCGGCTTGTCGCCATGCACGTCGCCCTTCGTGGCCTGCTTGTAGAGCGCATACAGGCGCAGCAGCGTCAGGTTGCCCGGGCGTTCCGGCAGTTGTTGCACTTCTTCGTGGGCTTTTGCGAATTGGGCGTCGACGTCGCTCATGTTTTCTCCGTGGCGAATTCAAGATGGGCCGTCGATCATATCAAGCGCGATCCCGGTTGGTTCGAACGAGGCTCGAACGATCCTTCCAAACCGCGCGCCGAACAGGGGCGGTGCGGCGTGCCTTGGGGGGCTTCGCACATCCCGGCCGCGCGGTGCATGCCCGGCAAAGGGGGGCGTCGCATTACAATAGCGGCCATGACCCGAACTGTGCTGCTTGCCCTCGATACGTCGACCGAATTCTGCTCGGTCGCGCTCCTGTCCGCCGCGTCCGCTGCGTCTGTCGCTGCGGGCGCTCCTGCCTCCGAACCGCGCGTCTGGGTGCGCCACGAAGCGACGGGCGCTGTGTCCAGTACGCGCCTGTTGCCCGCGATCCGCGAACTGTTCGACGAAGCCGACCTCGCGCTCGCCGATTGCGACGCGATTGCGTTCGGCGCGGGTCCCGGCTCGTTTACCGGTCTGCGGACGGCAACGGGTGTGGCACAGGGGCTCGCGTTCGGCCTGAACTGCCCGGTGGTGCCGATCGGCACGCTGCTCGCTTGCGCCGAGAGCGCGCGTTTGCGCGATCCGTCGGTCAGACGTGTCGTAGCAGCGCTCGACGCCCGCATGGACGAAGTCTATTGGGCCGACTTTGCGTGGGATGAAGCCGAAGGCGAATGGCGCACGATCCAGCCGGCCTCGCTCGATTCGCCGGACCTGCTGAGCTTGCCCGAAGTGCCGTTTACGCTGGCGGGCAATGCCGCCGCTGCGTTCGGCGCGCGCCTCGCCGCCAGCGCGGTGGCGCAGGCCGTCGACGGCCTGGCACTGCCGCATGCGTTGCCGCTCGCCTTTGCGGCGCTGCGTGCGTGGCGCGCCGGTCGCACTGTGCCGGCTGAACTCGCGGCACCCGAATACGTGCGCGACAAGGTCGCCCAGACCACGGCGGAACGTATGGCTGAGAAGGCTGAAAAGGCCGCCAAGGCTGCTGAGGCCAATGAGACGACTGCCGCCGCCGGAACGGCAGAGCCTGCCAACGCCGGGGACACCGCCCAAGTGGAACAGGCACCGGGCGCGCAGCAGCCCGCACAGCCCGCATCGGGTCGCGAGGCGGCTTCTGCATCGGCGGCCCGCTCTGGACCTCAAGGCGAGGGCGGACGATGAGCGGAGTGTTGCTGGCGGACCGCTACATGTCGCCAATGACCGAAGGGGACCTCGACGAGGTCGCCATCATCGAAAAAGCGGCCTATGAGTTTCCGTGGAGTCGCGGCAATTTCGAAGACTCGCTGCGCAACGGCTATTTCGGCATCTGCCTGCGCCACGTGACCGGCACCTTGATCGGCTACTGCGTGCTGATGCCGGTGGTCGACGAGATGCATCTGCTGAATCTGTGCGTGGCGCCCGCCGCGCAGGGCGCGGGCGCCGGCCTGTCGCTGCTGCGCGAAGCGGTGCGCATTACGCGTAACGAGAAACTTGACGGGCTGCTGCTAGAAGTACGGCCGTCGAACCACCGGGCCATCCGGCTTTATGAACGCTTCGGCTTTGCTTCGATTGGCCGTCGCAAGAACTACTATCCGGCGCGTCATCGCAGCCGGGAGGACGCCATCGTGATGCGTTTTTCGTTTGCCAGGGAGGGCGCAGATGGCGCTGCATGAATCTGCAATGGAAGAGCTCGGCCTCGCGCTGAGGTGGGTGAGACGCGGGACGGCGCAGACGGGTGCCGGCGCGGTCGCGCAAGCGCCCGCGGCGCTCGAAGCTGTGACTGATAGCACGGCGCTGCGTGCTGAGGTTGTAGCGCCTGTACGGAGTCTGGCGCAGGAGTCTGCGCATGGGTCTGCTCAGGGCGCGACTTACCGCGCTGGTCAGACTGACCACGGCGCGGTGCAGGGCCGCGACGCGCCGCAGCATGCGGAAGGCGACGGCGCGTCTGGCGACGGCGCACCCGCTGCGCGGTTCACGCAGTCGACACGTCCGGCGCCCGCCGAACCCTCCACCTCCACCTCCACCCCCACCCCCTCCGCCTCCGCCCCACCGGAGGACGATTTCGCGTGGTTCGACGACTTGCCGGCCCAGCCACCGACAGAAGCGCGCATGGTTCCCGCCGAGCGCGCCGAGCCGTCGGTCGAGACTCTCGACTGGGATGTCCTCGCCGAACGCGTGGCCGCCTGCGAGCGCTGCCGCCTGTGCGAGAAGCGCACCAACACCGTGTTCGGCGTCGGCGACCGCAATGCGGACTGGATGCTGATCGGCGAAGCCCCCGGCGAAAACGAGGACCGCCTGGGTGAACCATTCGTCGGCCAGGCCGGCAAGCTGCTCGACAACATGCTGGGTTCGCTGGCGCTCGCGCGCGACACCAACGTCTACATCGCCAACGTGATCAAGTGTCGGCCGCCCGGCAATCGCAATCCCGAGCCGGACGAGGTCGCGCGTTGCGAGCCGTATTTGCAGCGCCAGGTTGCGCTCGTCAAGCCGAAGCTGATCGTCGCGCTGGGCCGTTTCGCCGCCCAGAGTCTCCTGAAAACCGACGCGAGCATTTCGTCGTTGCGCGGCCGCGTTCACACGTATGAAGGCGTGCCGGTCATCGTGACCTATCACCCGGCCTATCTGCTGCGCAGCTTGCCCGACAAGGCCAAGGCGTGGACCGATCTGTGCCTCGCCCGCGACACGTGGCTGCAGGCGGGCGGAGCCGGAGCGGCAGCCAGCTGATGAACGTGATCCGGCCGGCACCGCTCCCGGCCGCTGTGCCCGCGGCACAGTGGGATGCGCTGCGCGAGCCCGCGGTGCGCGATCTCGCGTGGCTGCTGTTCAGTGCTGATTTGTTGCGTGCGCAACCACCGGCCGGGATGCTGGCGAGCGCGTTCGAAACGGCCGATGAGCTAGCCGCGACGCGCGAGTGGCTGCTTGCATTGGACGCCGACCCGGGCGAGCTGCAACGTGACCTCGAGGCGGCGCGGGTGACGCGTCTTGGCCGCTATGCGGAATGCCTGCTCGCGTGGTTTTTGCAGCATGGACCGGCAGCGCGTCTCATCGCGGCGAACGTGCCGCTGCGGCGCGCCGGCCTGACCCTGGGCGAGTGCGATTTTCTGGTGCAGACGCACGCGGGGCGGCGGTTGCACTGGGAACTGGCCGTCAAGTGCTATCTGCACGCCGGGAATGGGCGGGCGCAACTTGCCGATTACGTCGGCCCCAATCTGCAGGACCGCTTCGATCTGAAGCTGACTCACGTACTCGATCACCAGTTACCGCTCAGCGCCCGCGAAGAATTCGCCACGCTGGGACACGTCGGGCCATGGGAACCGCAGATGTTCATCAAGGGCTGGTTGTTCTACCCGCACGGTGAGACGACGACTGATCCCGTCGAAATCGATCCGGCGCATGCGCGCGGCTGGTGGACCACACGCTCGGAGTGGCCGGCTTTTGCTGCTGGGCACTCGCAGGCGTGGCGGGTGTTGCCGCGACTCGAGTGGCTGGCGCCGCGTCGGCATGAGCCAGGGGTGGCGGAAGCGGAGGGTATGGGATTCGTCGAAGCCAGCGCGTTGAGCGAACGGGTCGCGCATCAACACGGTCCCACGATGGTAGCGGCTTTCTATGTGGACGACGCAGGGCGCTGGGTCGAACGCTCGCGCGGCTTTATCGTGCCGGATACCTGGTCGGAGAAAGCGCAGGTGTTTGCGCGGCAGTGACCGTCATGCGGCCGGGCCGGCAGGCGCGAATAGTTGAGCGGCGCCGGCCGTAGCGACACAGCCCCGGACTCAACCCCGCTTCACCACCACCGATAAAAATGATGCACCGGCCCAACGCCGTTGCCGACGTCTAGTTGATCGCTGGCCTGTAGCGCTCCGGTCAGGTAAGCCTTCGCATCGGCGACTGCACTCGCGAGGTCCGCGCGCTGCGGAAGCAGCGCCGCAATCGACGACGACAGCGTGCAGCCCGTGCCATGCGTGTTCTTCACCGGTACGCGCGGCGCGCCGAGGCGCAACGTGCCGCTGTCCTGCACCAGCCAGTCGGGACTGTCGGCGGCCGTGAGATGGCCGCCTTTCATTAGCACGGCGCGTGCGCCGAGGGCCCGCAGCGCTTCACCTTGCTCGATCATGCCCGCTTCGTCGGTAGCGGGTGAACCCCCCAGCAACGCAGCCGCTTCCGGGAGATTCGGCGTCAGCAGGTTGGCGAGCGGCAGCAATTCGTCGCGCAGCACGGCCACCGCATCGGGTGCCAGCAGTGCGTGGTTGCTTTTGGAAATCATCACGGTATCGAGCACGACGTGCTTCGGCTGATAGCGCCGTAGCGCGTCGGCGACGGCTCGCGCGACCTGCGCGTTCGCCAGCATGCCGATCTTCACAGCATCGATGCGGATATCGTCGAACACCGCATCGAGTTGCGCCGTGATAAAAGCCGGATCGGGGATGTGAATTGCCGTGACGCCGCGGGTGTTCTGGGCCGTCAGTGCCGTGACGACGCTCGCGCCATACGCGCCGAGGGCCGAAAAGGCCTTGAGGTCCGCCTGAATGCCGGCGCCGCCGCCGGAGTCCGAGCCGGCAATCGTCAGGACGTTGGGAATCGATTGAGTCATGGAGAGGCTGGAAAGAAAGAAGCGCGGGCGCGGCGCGCATCCCGCATGCAGCGATCCGACGCGTCAGAATGGCGCGTCGGAGCAACGCGTCAGTGTTTCACTTCGCCGATCAGCGCCACCGAATCGAACGCGCGCTGGTTTGCCTGATGACGCCGCATCACAAACCACATCATCACGCAAACGAAGGTGCCGAACAGCACAATGACTGCCGACACCGGCACGTCGAGCCACACCAGCACCGCGTACAGGCACAGCATCACGAGCACCGAAAGGTTCTCATTGAAGTTCTGCACGGCGATCGAGTGGCCGGCGGACAGCAGCACGTGGCCGCGATGCTGCAGCAGCGCATTCATCGGTACGACGAAAAATCCAGACAGGGCGCCGACGATCATCAGGAACAGGTACGCGAAGATCAGATAGCCCGGCACATGCATGTGGCCGAAGTAAACACCCCAATGCGCGGGAAACAGGCTGCGCGTGTAGAACGCCATCAGCATCACGGCGATACCCATCATGATGCCTACCGGCAGCACCGAGAGCGACTTCTTGAGCGGCACGCGCGAGGCGGCGATGATCGCCCCGGCGGCCACGCCGACCGCCACGACCGCCTGCAGGATCGCGCCTTCGGAGAGCGACATGCCGAGCGACACTTCCGCCCACTTCAGCACGATGAACTGCAAGGTCGCGCCGGCGCCCCAGAAGAGGGTCGTGACGGCAAGCGAGATCTGGCCGAGCTTGTCGTGCCAGAGAATCAGGAAGCAGTCGGCGAAATCGGTGAGGAGTTTGATGGGGCCGCGTTCCTGCTTCGGATAGCGCGCGCCGGTGTCGGGAATGCGCAGATTGAATAGCGCGGCAATCACGTAGATCGCCATGATCACGAGCATCGCCGCTTCGGCCGGCGTGTTGACGGTGGGAATATGGTGCCTGAGGATGTGCGAAGCGATATGCGGGCTGATCAGCGCGCCGCCCAATACCGTGCCAAGGATGATCGAGCCGACCGTGGTGCCTTCGATCCAGCCGTTTGCCGCGACGAGCCGGTCAGGGGGCAGCAGTTCGGTGAGAATGCCGTACTTGGCGGGCGAATACGCCGCAGCGCCGAATCCGACAATGCCATACGCAATCAGGGGATGGGCGCCGATCAGCATCGTGAAGCAGCCGACCACCTTGATGGTATTGGTGACGAACATCACGCGTCCCTTCGGACGCGAGTCGGCGAAGGCGCCGACGAAAGCCGCGAGAACGACGTACGACAGCACAAAAAACAGCTTGAGCAGCGGCGTCATCCAGTTCGGGGCGTGGAGGTCTTTCAGCAGTGCAATAGCAGCAATCAGAAGCGCATTGTCGGCCAACGACGAAAAAAACTGCGCGGCCATGATGGTGTAAAAACCTTTTTTCATCTGATGCGATGCTGTCCTCGCTGCGGTCCGTCCGCCCCGGCCGTGTGCAAGGCGTCCGGGCTTATTCCGTTCGAAATGGGTTGTGCGCACGGCTTTATATCACGAAAATAGCTGAATTCGGACTAGCAGAATCCTTGATCGCACCGCCCAGCGGGCTCCTGAGCACTGAAAACGCACTGTAAGCTCCTGATTCGCAAGCGTCTTTACGAAAATTTCCCATGCCGCGCCCCCTCTCAGCCACGATTCACACTGCTGCACTCGCCAATAACCTCGCTGTCGTCCGCCGTTACGCCCCAACTTCGAAAATTTGGGCTGTCGTCAAGGCCAATGCCTATGGTCACGGTCTCGCAAGAGCCTTTCCCGGTCTGCGCGCGACCGACGGCTTCGGATTGCTCGACCTCGAAGAAGCGGTGAAGTTGCGTGAATTGGGCTGGGCAGGGCCGATTTTGTTGCTCGAGGGCTTTTTCCGTCCCACCGACATCGACGTGATCGACCGTTACAGCCTGAGCACGGCGCTGCATTCGGACGAACAGTTGCGCATGCTGGAAATGGCGCGCCTGTCGAAGCCGGTCAATATTCAGTTGAAAATGAATAGCGGCATGAACCGGCTCGGCTATACGCCGGAGCGCTATCGGGCGGCGTGGGAGCGGGCGCGCGCCTGCCAGGGCGTCGGCCAGATCACGCTGATGACGCATTTCTCCGACGCTGATGGCGAACGCGGCGTTGCGTCTCAGATAGAAACGTTCGAGCGCGGCGCACAGGGCATCGCGGGAGCCCGCAGCCTCGCCAATTCGGCGGCCACGCTGTGGCACCCGTCGTCGC
>JBEKNG010000177.1:0-8989 GCA_049523075.1 Paraburkholderia sp. | reverse complement strand
GGATCTGCCTCGCGTTCATGGCCATGATTCTGGTGATTCTGGCGATGACGCCAGGGTTGTCCGCATCGGTGTGGCTGGTGCCGGTCTGGTTGCTGGCGATGTGGGCCGGCTATGCGGTGAAGCGGCGGCGCGCAGGGGCGGTAGTTCACGCCACGCGCTAACGTTTGATCATGCCTTCGCGACACGTGCCAACAGCGGTCAACTGCGATGCGGTCCCACAATCTCCAGTTTCGCAATCCGCCGGTACAGGGTGGCCCGTGAAATGCCTAACGCTTGCGCCGCGGCATTGGGCCGCCATTGATGCCGCGTAAGCGCTTCGACAATGCGCGTACGTTCGTCACGCGAGTCGCGCTGCGGGAGGATCGGGGCCAACGTCCGGTTGCCGGGGGCCTCAGGTTCAAGAAGTGCCGCGACGTCCGGCGCGACGTGCCGTATTTCGACCCGCGATGAGTCGCAGATCGCACACGCATAACGCAGCACATTGCGTAACTGCCGGATATTGCCCGGCCATGCAAAGCTTGCGAGGCGCTGGGCGAGTCGCGGCTCGAGCGTCAGCACGTGCCCCGCCATTTGCGCTTCTTCGTCGAACACGGTCGCAATGACGTCGCGGATATCTGCGCGCTCACGCAACGGTGGCATCGGTAAACAGGCGCCGCTCAACCGGTAGTACAGGTCTTCGCGAAACGATCCTTCAGCAACCATCTGCGCGAGATCGCGGTGAGTCGCGCAAATCACGTCGATGTCTACGCGCACAGGTGAATCTCCGCCGAGCGGCATCACCTCACCCTCGGCCAGCACGCGCAGCAGGCGTGTTTGCAGATTGAGCGGCATATCGCCGATTTCGTCGAGGAAGAGCGTGCCGGTATGCGCTTGCGCAATCTTGCCGCGAGCGCCGCGGTTCCGCGCGCCAGTAAACGCGCCAGGCGCGTAGCCGAACAATTCGCTCTCGATCAGCGATTCGGGAATCGCGCCGCAATTCACCGCGATGAACGGCCGGGTGCGCCGCGCTCCCGAATCGTGTACAGCATGGGCGAACACCTCCTTGCCGACACCCGTTTCGCCGAGAATCAGGATCGGCAGCCGCTTGCCAATCAGGCGCAGCGCCACCGACGCGTTGTGCGCGATACGCGCGTCCGCGCTACCAAGAAACCGGCTCAGCGCGCCGACCTGCAGAGGGTCGTGGGCGCTGCTTTGTGACGGCGGGGCGGCGCCCGCTCCCGCGCTGGACGATGGGCGCGAAGGACGTTTGAGCGGCGCACGAATTCGCGCATAGAGCGTCGAACCCGTTGCCCGCAGCCGCAAGCAGACAATCGCATCGGTGCGCGCGACATCGTGCAGATGCACGTCGGCGGTGTCGAATACGTCGTCGATGTGACGCGGGCCGTTCAAGGCCGGAATGCATTCGCGCGCTTTGCGATTCGCCGCGACCAGGTTACCGCATTCGTCGAAAGCGATCAGCACTTCCGGTTGCGCCTCGACGAAGTTGCGGCTCGAATGTCCGAACAGAATCCAATGCTGCGCGGTTTGATTGAGGAAATAGCCGTCTTCGATCAGCCCCGCGCTTTGACGCACCAGTTGAAACACGAGCCGCTGACTGTCGCGGTTGTCCGGCGAGCGTACAGCGGAGGCGTCGAGCACGCCGATCATTTCGCCGGTGGGCGCGAAAATGGGCGCGGCGCTGCACGTCAACGTCGTGAAGGCGGCACGGAAGTGATCGGTCTTATGCACGGTGATGGGGGCGAGATCGGTCAGCACGTTCGCCACGCCGCAGGTGCCTTCTTCGCGTTCCGACCAGCACGATCCGATATACAGCCCCGCGTGCTTGAAATCGCTGCGGCGCTCGCGGTCGATCCGGTAATCGATCGTGACGCCGTGCGCGTCCGTCAGCATCACGCAATAATCGGCCACGCGGATCATGTCGTGCAGACGCGTCAGACATTGGCCCGATGCGCGCAGGAACGACTCTTCCTTACCCTGAATCTCGCGCAATTCCGCCGACGTCAGGACGCGGGGCCCGATTACGGCGCCCGGATCGAGCCGGTACTGTTCGAACGAACGCTGCCATGATGAAACGAGCCGCGCGGAATCTGCGGGTGCGGGCAACCGCCCTTCGATCGCGCCACGCACGCGCTCGATATGCTGGGTGTGGGAAACGTAAGGCATCGTCGGCTCCGGTCGAGCGACACACAGTCAGTTCAGGCTGATCTTGTAGCACATCCCGCTGTATCAATCACACTGCAACGCAACATGCGAGACGTTTGAGACGTTTGTCTCATCGGCACGTGAGACGTTGTCGCTGGGCGCGTAATGCAGGCACCATAAGGCTCAGGGCGACGCCGGGCGATTGGCCTGTCTCGTCGCGAGGAACGCTCGTGCTGCACTTGAGACGCGCCGCGCGTCGCGCTACACCGCATCTGCGGCGAGTTGCAGATGCGCTATTAGCAAGGAAATCCCTTCAAACAGGGCACTCCCGCCGGATATCGTGCGCATTCCGAAACATTGGCACACCCTTTGCAGTGTCTCGCTGACGAAAAGCGCGCCATCGTCCGAAGACGGCGCCTGCTAATAAACGTCCGCACGTTGAGCGGGCAGGAGACAAGCACAGTGCCATCGCCCTTTACCGTTGGCGTGATCGCGAACCCCGCGTCGGGGCGCGACATTCGCCGCCTGACCAGCTACGCGTCCGTGTTTCCGACGTCCGAGAAGGCCAACATGGTGGCGCGATTGCTGGCGGGGCTCGGCGCGCTCGGCGTGGATCGCGTGCTGACCTTGCGCGACCGGACCGGCGTCGCAGCGTTGTTGCTGCGCGCACTCGAAACCCACGCGGCGGTCGGTGCGCAGCAGCGCTGGCCCGCAGTCGACTTCATCGATCAACCCATCACCGATAGCGCCGCCGACACGCACGCCGGCGTAGCCGCGATGCTGCGGGCCGGTGTGGAACTGATCGCGGTGCTCGGCGGCGACGGCACGCATCGCGCGGTCGCCGCGCATTGCGGGCGGGTGCCCCTGCTGACGTTGTCGACCGGCACCAACAACGCCTTCCCCGATTTGCGCGAAGCGACTGTCGCTGGACTCGCCGGTGCGCTGGGGGCGTCCGGCGCGGTGCCACCCGACGTGGCGTTCACACGTAACAAGCGCCTCGTGGTGCGCTGCATCGCCGGTCCCAATCGTGGCCGTGCCGAGATTGCGCTCGTGGATGTCTGCGTGAGCCGACAGCGCTTCGTCGGCGCGCGCGCGATCTCCGAGGCGTCCGATATCGAGACCCTTTTTCTCACCTTTGCGTCGCCCGACGGGATCGGCCTGTCGTCGATCGGTGGTGCGTGGGCGCCGGTCGAGCGCACGGCTTCGCATGGCTTGCATCTGCGGTTTGCACGCCCCGGCGAATCTGGCGTGCCACTGGTCGCGCCGATTGCGCCGGGCCGTGTCGAGCGGGTGCTCATGCGGACCTGCGAGCGTTTCGAAGTGGGCGGCTGGACGCCGCTCGAGGCAGAGCACGGCACGCTCGCGTTCGACGGTGAGCGCGAAATCGAACTGGAGCGTGGCGACCAGTACGAAATCTCACTCGACTGGGACGGCCCGCTCACCGTCGACGTCGAACGCACGCTGCGTTACGCAGCGTCGCGGCAACTGGTTAGGGAAGTGGCACATGGGGTTGCGCAGCAAAAGTAGGTAGTGGTGGGCAGGCAGGGCATTCATTTCAAGGAGACACACCATGTCGGTTTCAAGTGATTTGAGCAAGGACGAACTGCTGCAGGCGTATCGGATGATGCGCACGATCCGCGAGTTCGAGGAGCGCCTGCACGTGGAGTTCGCAACCGGCGAAATACCCGGTTTCGTGCACCTCTACGCGGGCGAAGAAGCATCGGCGGTCGGCGCGATGCTGCATCTGAACGACGCGGACTATGTAGCCACCACGCACCGGGGTCACGGTCATTGCATCGCCAAAGGCGTCGACGTGCGCGGCATGATGGCCGAAATCTACGGCCGTAAAACCGGTGTGTGCCACGGCAAGGGCGGCTCGATGCACATCGCGGATCTGTCGAAGGGCATGCTCGGCGCCAACGGCATCGTCGGTGCGGGCGGCCCGTTGATCTGCGGCGCGGCGCTCGCGGCCAAGTACAAGAAATCAGGCGGCGTGGGTGTGTGTTTCTTCGGCGACGGCGCGTCGAATCAGGGCGTGATCTTCGAATCGATGAATCTCGCCTCGGTCTGGCGCTTGCCGGCGATTTTTGTCGCGGAGAACAACGGGTACGCGGAAGCGACGTCGTCGACGTGGTCGGTGGCAACCGACAACATCGCGGACCGTGCGAGCGGTTTTGGCATGCCGGGCGTGATCGTCGACGGCTTCGATTTCTTCGCGGTGCACGAAGCGCTCGGCGAAGCGATCGAACGGGCGCGTCAAGGCGGCGGCCCGACGCTCGTCGAAGTGAAATTTTCGCGCTATTTCGGCCATTTCGAAGGCGATGCGCAAACCTATCGCGCGCCGGGTGAAGTGCAGAAACTGCGTGACGAGAAGGATTGCCTGAAGCGCTTCGAGGAGCGTGTGGTGCGTGCGGAGATGCTCACCGCAGATCAGTTGCGTGGCATCGATGCGGAGGTGAAGACCTTGATCGATTCAGCCGTGACCGAGGCAAAAGCGGCGCCGTTGCCCACCGCCGAAGACCTGTTGAGCGACGTGTACGTGTCCTATCCGTAACGCGCCCGTTGCACACCTAAACGATTCTGGAGACAGACATGGCACGCAAAATCACCTTCTCTCAGGCAATCAACGAAGCGCTGAGTCAGGAAATGGCCCGCGATGAAACCGTCATCGTTATGGGCGAGGACAACGCGGGCGGCGCAGGCTCGCCCGGCGAACAGGATGCATGGGGCGGCGTACTCGGTGTGACGAAGGGCCTGTTTCACAAGTATCCGGGGCGTGTGCTTGACACGCCACTTTCCGAGGGCGGCTATATCGGTGCGGCAGTGGGCGCCGCGGCATGCGGCATGCGGCCGGTGGCGGAGCTGATGTTCATCGATTTCATGGGCGTGTGCTTCGACCAGATCTTCAATCAGGCCGCTAAATTCCGCTATATGTTCGGCGGCAAGGCGGTGACGCCGGTCGTGATTCGCGCGATGCAGGGCGCCGGCTTGCGCGCGGCCGCGCAGCATTCGCAAATGCTGACATCGTTGTTCACGCATATCCCCGGTCTGAAAGTGGTGTGTCCATCCACACCGTACGACGCGAAAGGCCTCCTGATTCAGGCAATCCGCGACAACGATCCGGTGATCTTCTGCGAGCACAAGCTGCTGTACAGCCGCGAAGGCGACGTGCCGGAAGAGTCGTATGCGATTCCGTTCGGCGAAGCCAACGTGGTGCGTGAAGGCGACGACGCGACGATCGTCACGTATGGCCGCATGGTGCACTACGCCACGGAAGCTGCGGAAAAGCTCGCGAAGGACGGCATCGAGGTGGACGTGATCGATTTGCGCACCACGTCGCCACTCGATGAGGAGACGATCCTCGAGAGCGCCGCGCGGACCGGCCGCGTGGTCGTGGTCGACGAAGCGAATCCGCGCTGTTCGATTGCCACCGACATCTCCGCACTGGTCGCGCAACGCGCGTTTCATTCGCTGAAGGCGCCAATCGAAATGGTGACCGCGCCCCATACGCCCACGCCGTTCGCCGGCGTGCTCGAAGACATGTACATCCCGTCGGCCAGGCAGATTGCCGAGGCTGTGCTGAAAGTGAGAGGCTAAGCGATGCCGATTCATATGATTACGATGCCAAAGTGGGGCCTGTCGATGGAGCAGGGACAGGTCAATGGCTGGCTCAAGGCGATCGGCGACAGGGTCGCCAAAGGCGACGAAATACTCGATGTGGAGACGGACAAGATTTCGTCCGGTGTCGAGTCTGCGTTCGACGGCATCTTGCGGCGGCAGGTCGCGCAGGAAGGCGAGACTTTGCCCGTAGGCGCATTGGTCGCAGTGGTAGCGGATGCTGAAGCCGCTGACGCGGAGATCGATGCAGGGGTGGAAGCCTTCCAGCGCGACTTCGTGCCGGCCAGTGCGGAAGCGGGCGAAAGTGGCCCGCAGCCGGAAAAAATCCAGATCGGCGGCCGCACCGTGCGGTATCTGAAGCGTGGCGATGGCGGCACCCCCGCGTTGCTGATACACGGCTTCGGCGGCGATCTGAACAATTGGCTGTTCAACCACGCCGAGCTGGCCGCGCATCGCAGCGTGTGGGCACTCGATTTACCGGGACACGGCGAGTCGGGCAAAGCCGTCGACAGCGGCAGTACGCAAGAACTGGCGGACGCCGTGATCGCTTTCATGGACGACCGCGACATCGAGCGTGCGCATCTGATCGGCCATTCGATGGGCTCACTGGTGGCGATGACGGTGGCCGACAAGGCACCCATGCGCGTGGCTTCGCTCTCGCTAATTTCCGCGGCGGGCTTGGGCAAGGAGATCAATGGCGCTTACATCAGCGGATTTACCGAAGGCAGCAATCGCAACGCGCTCAAGCCGCAACTGGCGAAACTCTTTGCCGACCCGACGCTCGTCACGCGTCAACTCGTGGAGGATATCGTCAAGTACAAGCGGCTCGAAGGCGTGCAGGATGCATTGCGCAAGATCGCGGCATCCGCATTCGAAAGCGATGTCCAGCGCGCGGGCTATCGCGACCGGCTCGCGGGGCTCGCACCTCGCATCCTGGTGATCTGGGGAGATCGGGATCAGATCATTCCGGCGTCGCATGCCCAGGGACTGCCAGGCGATGTCAGCGTGCATGTGCTGGAGGGCAAAGGGCACATGGTGCAGATGGAAGCGGCCTCGGAGGTGAATCGCCTGCTCAACGACTTTCTGGAGGGCTGAGATGGACGCCGCCCTGCATGGCGCCGGCGTCACTACGGTCACTACGGTTCCTGCGGTCAGTGCGGTCAGTGCGGTCACTGCGCTTGGCCAGCACGGCAAGCGCAGCGGCGACAAACTCGCACGGATTCCGGTGAAGATCGTCCCGCTGGCAGCCGGAGAAGTCCTGGCCAAACCGCCCTGGCTGCATGCCCGGCCGATGATGAGCGAGACGGTTGCAGGCATGGCGGCGATCCTGCGTGAACACCGCTTGCATTCGGTGTGTGAGGAGGCCATGTGTCCGAACATCGGCGAATGTTTTGCACAGCGCACCGCGACATTCATGATCATGGGCGGCATCTGCACACGCCGTTGTGCTTTCTGCGACGTCGCGCATGGCAGGCCGGAACCGTTGGACGAGCGCGAACCGCATAGGCTTGCCGAAGCGGTGGCGGCGCTCGGTTTGCGCTATGTCGTTGTGACGTCGGTGGATCGCGATGATCTGCGTGACGGCGGCGCCGCGCATTTTGCGCGCTGTGTCGCGTTGCTGCGCGAGCGTGTAGCGGGGATCCGTGTCGAAGTACTGACGCCGGACTTTCGCGGCCGGGTCGAGCGGGCGTTGCTCGCACTGTCGCAGGCGTGGCCGGACGTGTTCAATCACAAGATCGAAACGGTGCCGTCGCTTTATCGCGCCGCGCGTGCCGGTGCGGATTATCGCGGTTCGCTCGGACTGCTTTTGCGTGTCAAAGAGGCGAACGAGGCCGTGCTGACGAAATCGGGTTTGATGGTCGGGCTTGGCGAGTCGGATCAGGAACTGCTCGACACGCTGCATGATTTGCGCGCCCAACGCGTCGATATCGTGACGATCGGCCAGTACCTCGCGCCGTCGCGCTTTCATATGCCGGTGCGCCGGTATGTGGAACCGGGGCAGTTCGCGGCATTGCGCGAGCAGGGGGTGAAAATGGGCTTTCGCGAAGTCGTCGCGGGGCCACTGGTGCGCTCGTCGTATCACGCGGATCAGGTGGCCGATTTCGCAACGGCGACGCCTGCATAAAGCTCGAGGTCGCCGTGATGTGCGACCCGCAGAAACAACAAACCCCTCAGCCGCAAAGCTTTTTTGCGAACCCGAAGACCTAGGCGATACCGAACGGGTATCTCTAGCGTCTTCTTTGATAAAGCATTGTCGCGCCGACGCCTAGTATCGCAACAATGAGGAGCACGCCAAGAACGACGGGCAACCGATTCGACGAAGTGCCGCTTGCGCCAGGCGTGGTCGCGGATGCTGCGCTGACTGGCGGCGGCGCGGACGTATCCGATGGGACCGGCTGCGGCAGAGCGATGCCGTAGGCGCTTCCTTGGCGCGAGACGGGGACGCCCGACGATTGCTGGCTTGCCTCAGCAGCGGACGGCGAAGTCGGCGACGCACCGGAGGCGGGCCCGAGAGCTTCCGACGCGGTGGTGGCGGGTCCGAGTGCTTGCGACGCGGTGATGGCAGGCACCGCTATCGCTGCACGGCTCTGAAGACCTTTGCCGATGGCGCTCCATTGAGCGAATACACCGTCGATGCAATGCACGTCGACGCAGCTATCACGTTTCCGCTTCCAGGCCGCGAGGTCGTTCGCCGTTAGCTTGCCTTGCTGAATCAGGCCCTGCTGCTGCTCATAGATGCCGTCGTACTCGTGATTCAAAATCGCGTGGTCGCAAATGACCCGTTGGGCCGGCTGCTGTGTGCTCTCACACTGAATGTCAGTTGCCCATGCGCTTGTGCTGCAGAGCAGGATGGAAACCAGGGCGCATTTGATGCTCCGGGTGTGCAATGGCAATTCACCCTCCTTTGAGTACAGGTCAAGTTGATGAAGCGCGGGTCGCCGCGGAACAAGCCACTCTAATCACCAAGGCGGCGAGACTGGGCAAAAACGGCCTCGCCGCAAACGCCAGACCACATCCTGACAGCGGTAAAGCCGGTCCGCAACGTGGAGGCTTCGGCATGTTGTTTGCTGGCAGAATGCGATTTAAAACGTATATGGCAGATTGCCAATGCTTCTGCCGGTCAGCGCTAAGCATTGGAAGTTTGAATTACATTGGGGTTTTGCATTTCATCAATCGCTCAGACGCGGAACGGACCCATGCGTGCACCTGCTGAATTGACGAAACGGCG
>JBEKNG010000176.1:0-9008 GCA_049523075.1 Paraburkholderia sp. | reverse complement strand
CGATCAGATGAAACATGCTGCCTGCCCAGTCTCAGCCGTTACGCCCGGGCAGCCCCATGCCGCGCTCACGCGCCGTTGGGCGCCGTTACCGGCGCGCGGTCATAGAAATAGATACCGTGCGGCGAGCGGCCCACCGCGATCGTCTGGATCAGCTTGCGTGTGGTCAGGTCGATGATGCCGATGTGCTTCGCGAAACGGAACGTGACCCACAGATAACGCTTGTCCGCCGACAGCTCCATGTCGTCCGGCCCCGGCATCAGACCGGTGATATTGCCGACGTTGGTGAGCGTGTCTTCGTCGATGATGCTGATGGTGCTCGCGACGCGATTGGACACTGCCACATGCTTGCCGTCGGCAAGCGAGCGGAAGTTGTGCGCGCCATTGCCGGTCTGGATCGTCTTGACGATCTTCTGGTTGCGCCAGTCCACCACCGCCACGTAATCCGCGCCGGTCATGCCGATCAGCAGATATTTATCGCCGGGCGTCATCCACAGGCCGGCCGGCACCTTGCCCACCTTCATCTTCCACTTGACCTGCTGGGTAGCGAGATCGATCGCGGCCAGTTCGCCCGACACTTGCAGCGTGATGAAGACCGTTTTGCTGTCGTTCGAGAACGCCATATGACTCGGCATCACCGCGAGCGGCAGGCGCCTCGCGAGCGTCATGTCGTGACCGTCGTAGTGGTAAATGTCGAGGCGGTCGAGCCGCAAACCCGTCGTCACGACCCACTTCCTGTCAGGCGAGAAGCCAATCTGATACGGATCTTCGATGTTCTCGACCCAGCGCTGCACCTTGCCGGTTTTCGGGTCGACAAACATCAGGTTGTTCGAGACCGAATTGGCGACGATCAGTGAGGAATTGTCCGGCGTCGCCATCAGGTGATGCGGTTCCTTGCCGGTTGGCACCGTGCCGACTACCTGGCGGGTCGCCTCGTCGATCAGGCTGAGCGTGGCTTCGCCGGAATTGAGCACGATCACGTTGGCGGCGCGGGCGGCTGAGGAGAACAGGCCTGCTGCGATCACCAGCGCTGCGCTGGCGGTGAAGGCGGCGGAGAGGCGGGGAAAAAGAAATTTGCGCATGAAAGCTCGCTTCGGAGAACACCCGGCATTGTAGACCGTTTGTAAGCATGCACGGTTGACGCAAATCGGGTTTTGAGCGGTGGCAACCAGCAACAGGAGGTCGGGGCGGCTGTGTGCAGGGACATACTGGCTCGGCTGTGTTGTCGAGCCCGACACTCACTCTTCCTGTCAACCATCGAATCGGAAGAACAATCTCGATCCGTTTGCTTTTATATCGTTTGGATTAAAACGGCTGCGCCTTACCTAGCAAACCAAAAATCAACAAAACTTGTCTTTCTTATTTACCGGCTGTATCAATAAGAATAGATGAGATCTTTCTCTATTTTTCCTATTTTAAAACATCGATTTACACTCATAAAAACAAAATCACGCCCACACACGCGATTTAAGAATTTACTTATTTCGACGGAACGCCACCCAGCCTGACAATGCCGCCGATCATCGCCCATGCCCTTAACCCCTGTGGAAACAAGAGCGTGACGCATTCGATCTGGACGCGCAAAAAATTTCAGCAGGACCTGATCAAACGGAATAACCGCGGTCGTTATGTCAAATTTTGTGCGCGACCTATAAGGGCGATGCCGCCATTCCCAGATCAGAATGTATTTACGTGCTATCCACGCGAATAACACCGCGGAGTTTGTTAGAAAATGAATAGAATTCACAAATCGGTTTGGAACGAAGCGACGGGCGCGTGGGTCGCCACGTCGGAAACGGCGCGCTCGAAGACCAGCCGTGGGACCTCGCGCAAGCTGGTGATGGCGCAGGCTGTGCTGGCGGCAGCGGCGTTGATGGGCGGGATGTCGGCGGCGCATGCGGACGCAAATGCGGCGGCTCTTTATTTCGAAGCGACTGGAGCGGGCACCGCCGCATCGGTGTCCAGCGGTGTGCAAGAGGCACTCGCGGCTGGCGACGGAGCATTAGCCAGCGCCCTGAATGCCATCGCCGTCGGCGCCAATTCGTTCGCCTCTAATACCGGTTCGGTGGCCGTAGGCAGCGGTACGTTCTCGAGCGGTGTTGGCTCGCTCGCAGTCGGTACTTCCGCAAGGGCATTGGCAGACTCCTCGACTGCGGTTGGCACACAAGCCTCAGCCTCAAGCACCGGTGGAACAGCAGTCGGTTCCAAAGCCATGGCGTCAGCAACGAACTCCGTCGCAACCGGTTACGGCGCAGCAGCCTCGAGCGCCAACAGCGTCGCACTAGGTGCAGGTTCGACCACGACCGCCAATCTGACCTCGACGGCCTACACGCCGAACGGCCCGGGCGCCACGGCCATCGCGGCAGCTACCGCCGCAGGCGAAGTCTCCGTCGGTTCCTCTGGCAACGAACGCCGCGTGACCAACGTCGCCGCCGGCTCCGCCCCCACCGACGCAGTCAACGTCAGCCAGTTGAGCGCAGTCGACGCCGAAGTCAGCAACGTCACCGGCCAGGTCACCACGATTGCCGGCCAGGTCAATAACATCGGCAACCAGGTCACCACGATCGGCGGCCAGGTCAACAACATCAGCACCGAGGTCAACACCATCGCCCAAAGCGGCACGATGCACTACTTCAAGGCCAACGGCGCTAAGGACGGCACGGACGACGCAGCCGTCAGCGGCGCACAAGCGGTCGCCGCCGGTGCAAACGCCAGCGCAAGCGGCGACAACTCGACTGCGCTCGGCACCAACTCCGTTGCCAGCCAGTCGGGCGATACCGCAGTCGGCAACGGCGCACTCGCATCCGGGCCGGTCGCGACGGCGATCGGCACCCATGCATCCGCAACGGCGCTCGGCAGCGTCTCGCTCGGCAACTTCTCGACTGCCGCGTCCGCCGGTTCGGTCGCAATCGGTCAAGGCGCGAGCGCCGTGGCCGACGGCTCGGTCGCCCTGGGCCAAGGCTCGGTCGCCGATCGCCCCAACACCGTCTCCGTCGGCTCCGCCGGCAGCGAGCGCCAGATCACCAACGTCGCCGCCGGCACGGAGGCGACCGACGCCGTCAATCTGAGCCAGCTACAGGCCGCGACCGCTGGCACAGCCGCCACCTCTCACTACTTCAAGGCAGACGGCCTCCCCGACGGCTCCGACGATGCCGTCGCCAGCGGCGACCACTCGGTCGCAATGGGCAGCGGAGCCGGCGCGTCGGGTGCGAAGTCGTTGGCAGCAGGCACGTCGTCGTGGGCAGCGGGCACAGAAAGCACCGCCGTCGGCACGCTCTCCACCGCCGCAGGGGACCAATCGACGGCCCTGGGCGCCACTGCCGTCGCCGGCAATGTGGGCGATACGGCAGTCGGCTTTGGCGCGTCAGCCACCGGTACGCTTTCCACCGCGGTCGGCACGAACGCCTCGGCAACGGGCCTTGGTAGCGCAGCAATCGGCAATCTGGCAACCGCCAGCGCCGACGGCGCCGTAGCGTTGGGTCAAGGTTCCGTCGCGGACCGCGCCAACACGGTGTCGGTCGGCTCGGCGGGCAACGAACGCCAGATCACCAACGTCGCAGCAGGTACCGAAGGCACGGATGCTGTCAACGTCAACCAGTTGAACGCAGTCGCCAGCCAGGCCGCCGCAGCAGCAGCCAAGGTCGACGGCGCGGTGATGTACGACACCAACGCAGACGGCTCGGTCAACAAGAACAGCGTCACGCTGGGCGGCGACAGTGGCACGGTCATTCACAACGTCGCGGACGGCGTGGTCGCAACCGACGCAGTCAACCTCGGTCAGTTGGATGCCGCTATCGGCAGAGCGATCAGCAACATCGCGGGCAACACCGGTAGCGCCTTCTTCAGCGCTGACGGCGATGCCAATACCGAAGCCGCTCAGTCATCCGGCACGCACTCGATCGCGGCCGGCGCGAACGCGCAGGCAAGCGGTTCGAACGCGGTCGCAATGGGCGCGAACTCGGTCGCAAGCGGCAGCAACGCAACGGCCCTCGGCGCCGGCGCGAACGCCAGCGCCGACAACGCGGTTGCATTGGGTCAGGGTTCCGTCGCAGATCGCGCCAACACCGTGTCGGTCGGCGCAGCCGGCAGCGAGCGCCAGATCACCAATGTCGCGGCCGGCGTGCAAGGCACGGATGCCGTCAACGTCAACCAGTTGAATCAAGGTATGACGAGCGCGGTGAGCCAGGCAAACAGCTACACCGACGACAAGATCCGCTCCGCACAGCGCGACGCATATGGCGGTACGGCCTCGGCGCTGGCCGCTGCCGGTCTGCCGCAGGCGGTTCTCCCGGGTCACGGCATGGTTGCCGTCGCAGGCGGCACGTATGCCGGCCAGTCGGCGGTCGCACTAGGCGTATCGCAACTGTCCGAGACCGGCAAGTGGGTCTACAAGGTACAAGGCACCAGTGATTCACGTGGTCAGTTCGGCGCGTCTATCGGCGCAGGGATGCACTGGTAACAAACGGGGTCCTTGCCTCTGCCCATAACGGTGGGCAGCGAGTGGATGCAGGTCCGGCGGACCTGCATCTTTTGCGCGACATCGATTCGCAAGAGTCGATGTCGCGTTTTTTTATGCTTACCGTTGCATCGACTCCCACACCTTGTACAGACGCTTCACCGAGACAGGCATCGGCGTACGCAATTCCTGGGCGAACAGCGAAATCCGCAGTTCCTCGAGCAACCAGCGGAATTCCGACAGCCGCGAATCCATCACCCCGCCCCGCTGCGCGAGCGCACGTTGATAGTTCTGCAACAACGGTTGAAACTCGGCAAACTGCCGCGCGTCACGAGCCGAGTCGGCTTTCAACTTGTCGATACGTAGCGCGATTCCCTTCAGATAGCGCGGAAAGTGCGCGAGCTGAGCATACGGTGTGTAGATCACAAAGCGTTTGCCGATCAGCGCGTCGAGCTGGTTCAGCATGTCCGCATGGGCCGCCGTAAACGACTTCGCCTGCACAAGCTTCTTGGTCACGCTCGCGTATTCGGTCAGAATCAGCCCGATCAGCCGCGCGATTTCCTGCGCTAGCAGGGTCAGGCGACTGCGCCCTTCGTCGCGACGCGTGTGGAACGTGACGTCATCGTCCGGCAGCGGATCCTGCAAACAGGCGCGATCGAGTGCGGTATCGATCAACTGGTCGCGCAGTTCTTCCTGCGTGCCACGCGGCATGAACTGCATCGCCATCTCGCGCAGACCCGGCAGGTTCTTCTCCAGGTACTTGATCGGCTCCTTCAACTGCAGCGCGAACAGGCGCCGCAGGCCCGCACGGTGGATGCGCGTGGCTTCGTCCGGTGAATCGAATACTTCGACGTCGCAATGCGTACCGCGATCAACCAGCGCGGGATAGCCGAACAGCGTCTGCCCACCCCGGCGGATTTCCAGCAACTCCGGCAGTTTGCCGAAATTCCACGTGGTCAGTTTCTCGTAGAGCGCGGTGGTCGTAGCCCCTTCCTGCGGCACAGTTTGCGGAGCCGGCGCGCCACCCGGCCCGCGCGCTGCCCGGCCCGCTCCTGCATCGCGTGACGATGCGCCCGCAGCACCTGCACCTCCCGCCACACCGCCTTGCCCGCGAGGACCGCCGCCCTGCCCCTGCCCGCTATCACCGCAAGCCGCGCCGAACCCGCCGCCGGCACCTGCCAACGCCACACCCGCCGCCCCCGCCGCAATCTTCTGGAAATGCTGCTGGGCCTGGCCGCCCAGTTCCGCGCGCAGTTGTGCCAGATTGCGCCCCATCGCGAGCTGCCGCCCATGCTCGTCCACGATCTTGAAGTTCATGAACAGATGCGCCGGCAAGGTCTCGAGCTTGAAGTCCGACTGCTTCATCGCGACCTGAGTTTGCTCGCGGATATCGGCAATCAACGCCTCCAGCAAGCCACCCGCGCCGAAGCGCGGACCACCCGTACGGTCGACAAAACCAGCGGCATATTCCGGCAGAGGCACACAATGACGCCGCAGCTTCTGCGGCAACGACTTGAGCAGCAGTTGTGTTTTTTCCTTCAGCATGCCCGGCACGAGCCATTCGCAGCGCCGCGCATCCACCTGGTTCAACGCGTAGAGCGGCACGGCAAGCGTTACACCATCGCGCGGCGAGCCGGGCTCGAAGTGGTAGGTCAACGCCATTTCGACGCCGGCCATCGTCATCCGCTTCGGAAACAGGTCGGTCGTGACGCCGGCGGCCTCGTGGCGCATCAGATCGTCGCGCGACAGGTACAGCAGACGCAGTTTGTCGTCCGGCTGACCGCTCTTCTTCACTTCGTCGCGATACCAGCGCTCGAACGACGCGCCCGTGTAGATGCCCTGCGGAATCGCCTGGTCGTAGAACCCATAAATCAGCTCGTCGTCGACCAGCACGTCCTGGCGGCGCGATTTGTGTTCGAGCTGCTCGATATCTGCGAGGAGCTTGCGGTTATGCGCGAAGAACGCCATCTTGGTATCGAACTCGCCCTCCACCAGCGCGCCGCGAATGAACAGCTCGCGCGCGCGTGATGGGTCCTGCTTACCGAAGCTCACACGCCGCCGATGGTAAATCGGCAGACCGTAAAGCACGGCGCGCTCATAAGCCGACACCTGCGCCGCGCGCTTCTCCCAATGCGGCTCGGAGAGCGACTTCTTCAGCAGATGCGCGCCGATCTGTTCGATCCACTCCGGCTCGATCTTCGCGATACACCGCGCGTACAGCCGGCTCGTCTCGACCAGCTCAGCGGCCATCACCCAGCGCCCAGCTTTCTTCACCAGCGCCGAGCCCGGCCACAGATAGAACTTGATGGTACGCGCGCCCAGGTAGTAAGGCTCGTCGTCGGCTTTCAGACCGATGTTGCCCAGCAGCCCGGTCAGGAGCGCAAGGTGGATCTGCTCGAAAGTCGCCTCGGCTTCGTTGATGCGCCAGCCGTGTTCGCGCACCACCGTCAGCAATTGCGAGTGCACGTCGCGCCATTCGCGCAGGCGCAGTTGCGAAAGGAAATTGGCACGACACTCGTCCTGCAGTTGCCTGTTCGACTTCTTGTGCGCGATCGCTTCTTCGAACCAGTTCCAGATCTTCAGCCATTGCAGGAACTCGGAGCGCTCGTCGGCAAAGCGGCGGTGCGCCTGATCGGCCTGCTCCTGCGCTTCGATCGGCCGGTCGCGCGGATCCTGCACCGACAGTGCACTCGCGATGATCAACACTTCGCGCAGCGCCTGCTGGTCGCGCGCGGCGAGAATCATGCGTCCAACGCGCGGATCGAGCGGCAAGCGCCCCAGCTCGCGGCCGAGCGGCGTGAGCTCGTTGTCATCGTCAACGGCGCCGAGTTCGTTGAGCAATTGATAGCCATCCGCGATCGCACGGCCGGGCGGCGGCTCGATGAACGGGAAGGTTTCGATCGCAGTCAGATGCAGCGACTTCATCCGCAAAATCACGGACGCCAGCGACGAACGCAGAATCTCCGGATCGGTGAAGCGTGCGCGCGACTGGAAGTCGATCTCTTCGTATAAGCGGATGCACACACCGTCGGCGACCCGGCCGCAACGTCCCGCTCGCTGGTTGGCCGCAGCCTGCGAGATGGATTCGACCTGCAACTGCTCGACCTTGTTGCGATACGAGTAGCGCTTTACGCGCGCCAACCCCGTATCCACGACGTAGCGAATCCCCGGCACGGTCAGCGAGGTCTCCGCGACGTTGGTAGCCAGCACGATGCGCCGCGCGTTGGAAGAACGGAACACGCGCTCCTGCTCCGCCGCCGACAGGCGCGCGAACAGCGGCAGTATTTCCGTATGCGGTGGATGGTGCTTGCGCAGCGCCTCGGCGGCGTCGCGGATCTCGCGCTCGCCTGGCAAAAACACCAGCACATCACCCGGACCTTCGCGACACAGTTCATCCACCGCGTCGATGATCGCGTCCATCAGGTCGCGATCGGTCTCGCGCTGGGTTTTCGGCCGCTCGCGCGACGACGTCGGCGAAGAACCTTCCGCCGACTTCACCGCCGGACTGTCTTCCGCCACGGCGCGATAGCGCACTTCGACGGGGTACAGGCGACCGCTCACCTCAATCACCGGCGCGGGTTTCTCCTCCGTGCCGAAGTGACGCGCGAAACGGTCCGCGTCGATGGTCGCCGAGGTCACGATCAGCTTCAGATCGGGGCGCTTCGGCAGAATCTCCCGCAAATAGCCGAGCAGGAAATCGATGTTGAGGCTGCGCTCATGCGCTTCGTCGATGATCAGCGTGTCGTACGCCTTGAGCAGCGGGTCGGTTTGCGTTTCGGCGAGCAGGATACCGTCGGTCATCAGCTTGACCGACGCACCCGCCGACAGATTGTCGGTGAACCGCACCTTGTAGCCGACCACTTCGCCAAACGGCGTGCCGAGTTCCTCGGCGATGCGCCGGCCCGTCGCCGATGCCGCGATGCGGCGCGGCTGCGTGTGGCCGATCAGGCCCGAGCCACCCGCACCGAGCCCGCGTCCGAGCCCGAGACAGATTTTCGGCAACTGCGTGGTCTTGCCCGAGCCCGTCTCGCCACAGACGATCACCACCTGATTGTCTGCAATCGCCCGCGCGATTTCGTCGCGACGGCCCGAGACCGGCAGCGCTTCGGGGAAGGTGATGGGGGGAATCGGATTGGGCTCAACCGTGCGCACGGGACGCGGCGCGCGAGGCGCGCGTGGTTCGCGCTCGCGGCCCCGCGAATCCGACCCCTGACCAGCAGCCGCCGGGCGGCGCGCGTCATCACGTGAGCGCCGCGGTTGCGCATGCGTTGTTTTTTCGGCGTGGCCTCCCGCCTCACTACGAGGCTGTTGCGGCCTTGCTGGCTTCTGTGACGCCTTCGGGTCAGCGTTTTGCTGGCGACGCGGCTCGCGCGGCTGCTGCCCTGCCTGGGGCGGCTTCTGCGTCGCCTGTGGCTGCTGCGTTGCGCCGCTCGCGGCGCGCGCACGACGCTGCGCCTCGCCGTGCGATTCGCGCGATGGGTCTGATCCGGCGTCTCGCGCCGGTTTCTCGTTCGCCGGAGCGGGACTTTTGGGTACATTCGACATGGGGGCGCAT
>JBEKNG010000175.1:0-9031 GCA_049523075.1 Paraburkholderia sp. | reverse complement strand
AACCGCGCATCTGGTCGACGCCGACGTATCCATCGATTTCGCCAAATACACCACGCCGGAAGACCGCGTCGCGGTCATCGCCACCCAGCCGCTGACCGACAACGAAGTGTGGACCGCGTTCGAGGCCGGCGACCTGCTGATGTTCCAGCACGGCGAAGTGGTAGGCCGCGTGAATGTGCCGGTGCCGCCGTGCGTGCTCGAGAAGCTGCTCAATCCGGCTACGGATGCTTCAGCTTCGGCACCCACGCCGGTCACAAGCGTCAGCGCGGCGAGTCGCAATCCGTCGGTGTACGAAGAAGCCGCCACACTCGATGTCGAAGCGGCGGATGACGCCGCCGCATTCGAATCCTGATGCAAACCAACAGCACCGCTTGAGGCACGTTCGCTTCATACGAAAACGCCGCTCCAAAGAGCGGCGTTTGCATGTCCGGCATGGCCTTTCACGACGGCGCGCCTGTCACGGTGGCAGCCCTCAGTGCAGAATCTTCGCCAGAAAATCCTTCGCCCGATCCGACTTTGGATTGGCAAAGAAATCTTCCTTGCGGTCGTCCTCGACGATCAACCCCTTGTCCATGAATATCACGCGGTGCGCGACCTTTTTCGCGAAGCCCATTTCGTGCGTCACGCACATCATGGTCATGCCTTCCTGCGCCAGTTCAACCATCACATCGAGCACTTCGTTGATCATCTCCGGGTCGAGCGCCGAGGTCGGCTCGTCGAACAGCATGGCGATCGGGTCCATGGAAAGCGCACGGGCAATCGCCACACGCTGCTGCTGACCGCCGGATAGTTGCCCCGGAAACTTGTCCGCATGGGCACGCAGGCCGACGCGATCCAGCAGTTTCAGCGCCTTCGCCGTGGCTTCGTCTTTTGAGCGGCCCAGCACCTTGATCTGCGCAAGCGTCAGATTGTCCGTGATCGACAGATGCGGGAACAGTTCGAAGTGCTGGAACACCATGCCGACCTTCGCGCGCAGCTTCGACAGGTTGGTCTTCTTGTCGCCGACCGATTGACCATCAATGGTGATCTCGCCTTTCTGGAACGGCTCAAGGCCGTTAACCGTCTTGATCAGGGTCGACTTGCCCGAGCCCGACGGGCCGCACACCACCACCACTTCGCCCTTTTTGACTTCCGTCGTGCAGTCGGTCAGCACCTGAAACTGACCGTACCACTTCGACACGTTCTTGATAGAAATCATCTTGCAACCTTTTTCTGAAGACCTTTAACGAGGCTCGACGCGTTTCACGCAGACCACGGATGTAACACGCGCCCGCGAACAGTACCATTTCGACATTCGAGCCGTCACGGTCGTCAATATTTGCGACGCTCCGAAAACCCGGCGCGGCGGCCCCCGGCGCCCGGCCAGTCGATGGCCGGCTAGTCGATGGGTTTGTCATTTGGGTTCTTGAAAAGTGCCTTGATGGCGTCGTTTTCCGGAAAGTTCAGATTCAGGCCGTTGGGTGGAATCGGCGATTGGAACCACTTCTGGTAGATCTGATCGGCTTCACCCGAGGTTTCTATCTTCGCGATCGCCCCGTCAACCACCTTCTTAAATTCCGGGTCATTCTTACGCATCATGCAGCCATATACTTCTTCCGACTGCGGCGCCCCGACGATTACGAATTGACCGGGATTGCCCCACTTGGCGCGCTCACCGGCGAGCAGCGCGTCGTCCATCATGAACGCAGCGGCACGGCCGTTGGCAAGCGTCTGGAACGACTCCCCGTGATCCTTCGCGCTGATGATGTTCATGCCCATGCCCTTCTCCTGATTCATCCTGCGCAAGATACGCTCCGAGGTGGTGCCGGCGGTCGTCACAATTGTCTTGCCCCTGAGGTCGGACCAGCCTTTGATGCCCGAATCTTTCCGGGTCATCAGACGGGTTCCGATCACGAAGATCGTGTTCGAAAACGTGACCTGCTGGGCGCGCTCAGTGTTGTTTGTGGTCGAGCCGCACTCGAGATCGACGGTGCCGTTCTGCACCAGCGGGATGCGGTTTTGGGGCGTGACCGGAGTCTGCCTGATCTTCAGGTCAGGCATGTTGAGCTTCTGCTTGACCGCCTCCACGATCTTCATCATGAACTCGTGCGAGTAGCCAATGACGTTCTGCTGGTCGTCGTAGTACGAAAACGGAATCGATGATTCGCGATAGCCCAGAGAAATGACACCCGTATCCTTGATCTTTTTTAGTGTACCGGCGTCCTGCGCGTGCGCGCGCACGGCAAACAGCCCGAGCGTCGCGGCCAGCAGCGCAGCTTTCCTAACCTTCATAGGTGATCTCCTGTCGACCGGAGTTAGCGTTTTTAGCTGTCGGCCAGAGTTACCGCTTTACCTGTCGGCCAGAGTCCGCGCTTTACCTGTCGGCCGGGGTTCGCGCTTTAGCTCGTTACTCTGGTCCCATACAAGCTCGGCAAAGAACCCCTCCGTTCAGAACTGTAATTAAATTGAAACTATTGGTGCTGTCCAAGTCCTGACAGGTTACCTTGCCAGGACCTTTGCGCACACCAGTCCGTGCGCGAATCCAACGCGCCGAAAAAAAAGCGGGCGACATCGTTATGATGCCGCCCGCCGAGGAGACCCGTGGCCTTTCGGACCACGCTTACCACAGGGGAAACTGAAACTACGCGATCACGGATACAGGCCGCGCAGTTCTCGCGCTTCGAGGATGCGCTTACAGGCGACGATAAACGCTGCCGTACGCACTGAGACCTTCTGTTCGCTCGACACTTGCCACACAGCGGCAAACGCTTCGCGCATCACGCGCTCGAGACGCTGGTTGATCTCATCTTCAGTCCAGAAAAAGCTCGAGAAGTCCTGCACCCATTCGAAGTACGACACGGTCACGCCGCCGGCATTCGCCACCACGTCCGGGATCACGAGGATGCCCTTGTCGTGCAGGATGTCATCCGCCGCGGTCGTAGTCGGGCCGTTTGCGCCTTCCACGACGATCTTCGTCCTGATCTTGCCGGCGTTCGTTTCGTTGATCTGATTTTCCAGTGCGGCTGGGATAAGGATGTCCGACTCGACCGTCCAGAAATCGTCATTCGCGATCGTGTCCGCTTCAGCGAAGCCACCCACGCCGCCGGTCTTCGCCACGTGCGCCAGCAGCGCGACCGCGTCGATACCCGTGGATTTGAAAATCGTACCCGTGTGGTCCTGCACCGCGACTACCCTCGCGCCAGCTTCCTGGAACAGGCGCGCGGCGATGCCGCCCACGTTACCGAAGCCTTGCACGGCGATGCGTGCGCCTTCGATGTCGACACCAATACGGCGTGCGGCTTCCGCAGCGACGACGAACACACCGCGACCGGTTGCCTCCTTACGGCCGAGCGAACCGCCCAGCGTGATCGGCTTGCCCGTCACGACGCCCGTAGCCGTTTGGCCCTGGTTCATCGAGTACGTGTCCATCATCCACGCCATGATCTGTTCGTTCGTGTTCACGTCCGGCGCAGGGATGTCGGTGTTCGGTCCGATGATGATGCCGATTTCGCTGGTGTAGCGGCGCGTGACGCGCTCGAGCTCACCACGCGAGAGCATACGCGGATCGACGCGGATACCGCCCTTGGCGCCGCCGTACGGCACGTTCACCGCTGCGTTCTTGACCGACATCCACGCCGACAGTGCCATCACTTCCGATAGCGTCACGTCCTGGTGATAACGCACACCGCCTTTGCCCGGACCGCGCGAGACGTTGTGCTGCACGCGATAGCCTTCAAAGTGAGCGACAGTGCCGTTATCGAGTTCGATAGGTACGTCGACCACGAGAATGCGCTTCGGACGCTTGAGGGTCTCGAGCCAGCGCGACAGCGAGCCGAGATACGGCGCGACGCGGTCGACCTGGCGCAGATAGTTGCCCCACGGGCCGAGGTTATCGCTATTCAGATAGGACGGGACGGATTGCAACGGCGATGCGGACTGCGGTTGGGATGACATGAACGCTCCAAGCGTTTTGACCGAATGCCGACATTGTCGAAAAAGGCCAATTCGAAATCCAATGCCGTTTGATCATCCCGTTATGTCTTTTGTGCATAACGTTAAAAATCCGCAAAAAGCTGTCGCACGGGTCGCAACAAACAGTCGAGCTGGGTGTGCTAGTCAGCCCCGCGTGGTACGCCAGCGCAGCTTCTGGAGCGCTTACGCTGCTGCGCCTTGGGCGAGTTCTGCGGTCACCGCGTCCCAGAGCTGCCGTAGTAGAACCTGGCGCGGATCTTCGCCCTGCGCCGCGAGCTTGTCGCGATAGAGGCGAATCTCCATGGTCAGCGTGTACTGCCCTTCCGGAGTGCCGCGCGCGGCGCGATCAAGCCGGATCAGCTTGCCCTCTTCGACCGCATCTTCAACGGCGCTATGCGGCAGGAATGCAATGCCGTGACCGGCCAGCGCCATCGCTTTCAGACCTTCGGCCATGTCCGTTTCGTAGATCTGATCGAGATGCAGCCGGCCCGGTGCATTCGCGATGATCACCTCGGTCATGCGGCCCAGATACGCGTTCGGCGTGTACGACAGATACGGTGCCGGTTCGTCTGGCGTGCCCGGCAGCGTATAGCGCGCGCGTCCGGCCCGGCCCGGCGCGGAGAACGGACTGACCGGCTCGATGCCAAGCGTCAGCATGTCGTAGCGGGCCGGATCAAGCGCGACCGGGTGGCTCGGATGGTGATAGCCCATCACCAGATCGCAGCCGCCTTCTACTAGCGAGAGCACCGCGTCATGCACGTTCAGTGCGCGCAAGCGGGTGTGCACCGGCCCGAGCTGTGCCTCGATGCGTTGCAGCCAGCGCGGAAAATACGTCAGCGACAGCGTGTGCGGCACCGCGAACTCGATGGTCGCGGCGGGTGATGCCATGTGGCCGCGCAGCAGCGTGCGCGCCTCATGGAACTGCGAGAGCATCGCGAGCGCCTGCTCGTAGAAGATCTGCCCCGCCGCCGTGAGACGCGTCGGATATACCGAACGGTCGATCAATTCCGTGCCGAGCCAGGCTTCCAGTGCCTGAATGCGGCGCGAAAACGCCGGCTGAGTGACATGCCGCAACTCCGCGGAACGGCTAAAACTACGGGTTTCCGCGAGCGAAACGAAGTCTTCGAGCCATTTCAGTTCCATGCGGACCCTGCGACGAGCGGGAGAGAAGAAGTCTGCATTCTAGCGGGGCGTCGTCCGTGTTGCGAAGTTCATGGGTGCACGCGGCGGTCCGCACGCAGCCGGCGGAATCAGGGGCCATCGCCGTCCGGTGTTAAAATTCCGGGTTCCCTCCGTTTCCGATCTGCTCACTGAGCCGTCACGCCTCCATCATGTCCGACACCAGCCCCGATACCCTGTTCGCGCTGACCGCGCTCTCCCCGCTCGACGGCCGCTATGCGTCGAAAACCGAAGCCCTGCGCGAATGGCTCTCGGAAGCCGCGTTCATGCGCCATCGCGTGACGGTCGAAATTCATTGGCTGATCGCGCTCTCGCACGCCGGCTTCGCCGAAGTGCCGCGCTTTTCCGAAACGTCCGAACAATTCCTGCTGCAACTGGCCGAGCACTTCACCGCGCACGATGCCGCACGCATCAAGGAAATCGAGCGCGTCACGAACCATGATGTGAAAGCGGTCGAATACTGGCTCAAGGAATCGGTGAAGGGTCAGCCGGAGCTGGAACGCGCGAGCGAATTTATCCACTTCGCGTGCACCTCGGAAGACATCAACAACACCTCGCACGGCCTGATGCTGGCCGGCGCGCGCGAGCACGTAATTGTGCCGGCGCTGCGTTCGGTGCATGCGCGCCTCGTCGCGTTGGCCCACGCGCAAGCCGCGCAGCCGTTGCTGTCGCGCACGCACGGACAGCCGGCCAGCCCGACCACACTCGGCAAGGAAATCGCCAACGTCGCGGCGCGTCTGGCGCGCGCGATCGAGCGCATCGAAAAGGTCGAATTGCTTGGCAAGATGAATGGTGCAGTGGGCAACTTCAACGCGCACCTGTCTGCGTATCCGGAGTTCGATTGGGAAGCGTTTTCGCGCGAAGTGGTTGAGAAGCGCCTCAAGCTCAAGTTCAACCCGTACACGACCCAGATCGAACCGCACGACTACATGGCCGAGCTGTTCGACGCCGTGTCGCGCGCCAACACGATCCTGCTGGATCTGGACCGCGACGTGTGGGGCTACATCTCGCTCGGCTATTTCAAGCAACGTCTGAAGGCCGGAGAAATCGGTTCGTCGACGATGCCGCACAAGGTCAATCCGATCGACTTCGAAAACTCCGAAGGCAACCTCGGACTCGCGAATGCGACGCTGCGGCATCTGGCCGACAAGCTGCCTATTTCGCGCTGGCAGCGTGATCTGACCGACTCGACGGTGCTGCGCAATATCGGTGTCGCGTTCGGTTATTCGCTGCTCGCGTATGACGCGTTGACTCGCGGTCTCGACAAGCTCGAAGTGAACCCGGCACGTCTGAATGAAGATCTGGATAACTGCTGGGAAGTGCTGGCTGAGCCGGTGCAAACCGTCATGCGCCGTTTCGGCATCGAGAACCCGTATGAGCAGTTGAAGGAACTCACGCGCGGCAAGGGTATTACGCGCGAAGCGCTGCAGACGTTCATTGGCGGCTTGAATATTCCTGCGGATGCGAAGGAGCGCTTGCTTGCGATGACGCCGGCTTCGTATGTGGGTAAGGCGATTGAGCTGGCTAAGCGAATTGCATAAGCGGCGCGACGCTCCACCCGCTAGCGCTGGCTAGCTGACATGAAAATGGCGCTCCCCGGAGCGCCATTTTCGTCTTCAAGGTGCCTTAAAGTCGTGGGACTCAACGCGCCTTCATCTGCACCAATACCTTATCCACAATCGCACCCGGCGACAGTTCGATACTCACCGTAATCGCCTCATCCGCACCCGGCTCTTCCAGCGTATCCAGCTGGCTCGTCAGCAACGAAGGATCGAAGAAGTGCCCCGTACGCGTCTGCAAACGCTCGCGCAGGATTTCGTACGAGCCCTTCAGATACACAAACACCACGTCCTTGTCACCGCCGCGCAGGATGTCGCGATACGAGCGCTTCAGCGACGAACACGTAAACACCGCCGCCTCATCCGCACGCTGCTTTTCCTCAATCGCGGCGCGAATCGTCTTGAGCCACGGCCAGCGGTCTTCGTCGGTCAGCGGAATACCTTTGTGCATCTTCTCCTTGTTGGCCGCGCTGTGAAACGCGTCACCGTCGGTGAAGCTGCATTGCAGACGCTCCGCCAGCATCTCGCCAATCCGCGTCTTGCCGGCGCCCGACACGCCCATTGCGATCAGAATCATTTGATACTCCTTACAGAACCGTCGCCAGTGCGAAGGTCAAACCCAAACCCATCAACGAAATGATCGTTTCGAGCAGCGACCACGTCTTGAACGTCTGCCCCACCGTCATTCCAAAGTATTCCTTGATCAGCCAGAACCCGCCGTCGTTGACGTGCGAGAAGATCAGCGAACCCGAACCCGTCGCCAACACCAGCAGTTCCGGACGCACCTGCACAGCGCCTGCCGCGGCGATGGGTGCAACGATACCGCACGCCGTCGTCATCGCAACCGTCGCTGAGCCGGTCGCAAGACGAATCAGCGCGGCCACAGCCCATGCAAACAACAGCGGCGACAGATGCGCCGCCGTCGCGGCATTGACGATTTCCTTCGAAATACCGCTATCCATCAGCACGCGTCCGAAGCCGCCGCCTGCGCCCACGATCAGCGTGATGCCGGCGATCGGCGCGAGACATTCGCCGCAGAACTTCTGGATTTGCTCGCGGTTAAAGCCGCGCTTCGCGCCGAAGGTCCAGAAGCTGACCAGCACCGCGATCAGCAAGGCCACGTCAGAATTGCCGACGAACTTCAGCAGGTCATTCGGCAAGGTGTTCGGTGCGAACACGAGGTCCGCCCAACTGCCGATCAACATCAGAATCACCGGCAGCAAAATAGTAAACAGCGTGATGCCAAAGCTCGGCAACTCGCGTTTCGTTTGCTTCTCCTTGTCTTCTGCTGCAGAACCGAGAAACTGCGCGGCAAGCGGATTGTTCTCGGGCAGCTTGATGTAACGGCTGACCAGCAGTGCGAACAGCGGCCCGGCGACAATCGCGCATGGCACGCCGACAATCAGGCCGAACACGATCGTCTTGCCGATATCGGCGTGATACGCCTGCACGGCGAGCATCGCCGCAGGGTGCGGCGGGATCAGTCCGTGCACGACTGACAAACCGGCGATCATCGGCAAGCCGATCAGCAACAGCGACTTGCCGGTGCGCTTCGCGACGTTGAAGGCGATCGGAATCAGCAGCACGAAGCCCACTTCAAAGAACACCGGCAAACCGACGATGATCGCCACCACCATCATGGCCCAGTGGATATGCTTTTCGCCGAACTTGTCGATGAGGGTCGTGGCAATGCGCTCCGCCCCGCCCGATTCGGCCATCATCTTGCCGAGCATGGTGCCGAGGCCGACCACGATCGCAATATGGCCGAGCGTGTTGCCATTGCCGGTTTCGAACGATTTGACGATGGTGCCCATCGGCATGCCGGCAACGAGTCCGAGCAGCAGCGAGACGATGATCAGGACGAGAAACGGATAGACCTTGTAGCGCGTGATCAACAGGATCAGCGCGGCGATGGCGATCACCGCGTAAATCAGCAGCAAGCTGCCATGGCTAGCTCCCATGGAACTCCTCCTTTCGCATTGTTAGTTATGAGCGCCCCCAAACCTGTCGCTTCGCGCCAGCCCCCCCAAGAGGATCATCCCCAAAGGGACTTCCTGCGGAGCGGAAAACCTGGGGCGGCCCGCCGTCTTCTTATGGACAAAAACGCCCGCTGCGGGCCCTGTCGCGCTGCCTGTCTCTATCTACGCGCCACGCGAAACCGGACCATCATCGGAAGCCGCGCGGAGCCTGAATTTTACTGTTTGTTTGCATGATGAGCGCGCGAAACGCACCACGCACATTAAAAAGAGAGCCTCGCGGTCGCAGCCTGAATGGCTGCAACGGCGAGGCTCTTTTGGCCGAAGCGTCCGGACGGGGGTGATCTGCACGGCCTGTCGCCTACA
>JBEKNG010000174.1:0-9039 GCA_049523075.1 Paraburkholderia sp. | reverse complement strand
CACCGCGCCCACGCTGAGATTCAGGCCCAGTTGCGCGACGAAATAGCGGCTCAGACGGCCCGCGGCGTCGTTGATGGCGGTGGTGGTGCGATGCAGGTCGCGCGAGCCGAACAGGCTGATCAGGCGGTCGCGCAGATCCTCACGTTGCAGCAGGATAAAAATGGTCACGACCAGCACGATGAAGGTCGTCTCGAGCGGTGCGATGGCCGGCGAAAACGCCCGCTGGGCCAGTTGCATCGGCGTGAGCGCCGGTTCGTGCACCTCGACGGGCATGGGCGCCTGTGGGGCGTTGCGGCTTGCTCTGCCGAAACTGCGCGGCGCCGCCGGGCGCGAGGGCGCGACGCGTTGCAGCGTCAGCGCGGCCCTGCCTAGCAGGACATCGGCACGGCCGACGGTCTTTTCCTGCACGGTCTCGATCTTCTGCTCGATGGCGACCTGATATTGCGGCAGATCAGCCGCCAACTGGACGATCTGCGCCGTGATGAGCGCGCCCGCGCCCAGCACGATGGCGAGCGCGAAGAACACGGCAATGAAAATCGACGGCAACTGCCCCATGCGCAGCCGCCGTAGCGTCGCCACCAGTGGCGCGAGGAGGAAGCTGAGCAGTACCGACAGCGTGATCGGAATCAGGACGGCGCGGCCGAAATACAGCCCGCACACCACGACGACACCGGTAATCACCGACGCGAGGCCATGCAGGCTGGGCGAGCCCGGCGGATACACGCGGTTTGACCGTCCGTGGGGCGGCAACGGAAGTTTCATTTTGGCGACATTCTGGTTGGCGGGACGGGCACAGACTTCCCAAGACCTCGAGGATACAACTGCAGAGCATAGCAATTCGCACGCCCGGGGCGCACTTCCGGGCGAACGTGTCGCGGCAGCGACTTTGCCGGTAACGTCGATCTCGTCACGCTCGCGCTTAATCTGTACACCCAGGGTATCGATCCGGGCCTCGACTTCAGCGACCCTGCTGCGAGCTTGCCAGTTCGTGTCAGTGCGCTAGAATTATGGCATATACCTGTAATTCGAGCGTGCCATGAAGACTCATCCATCTGCTTCGGAACGGCGTCACGGTAGTTCAAGCGTCTGCGTCAACGCGGCAATCCGCCGGGCCGCGCGCCGCATGGGTCAGATCTATGACGACGCCTTTGAGTCATGTGGGCTGCGCGCGACTCAGTATTCGCTACTGGTGCAGATCGATCGTGCCGGCACGCCCACCATGCGTGTGCTTGCTGAGAACCTGGTGATGGACCTGTCGGCGCTTGGTCACACCTTGAAGCCGTTGATTCGCGATGGTCTCGTGGAACTGGTCGTGGACGAAGAGGATCGCCGTAGCCGTCGCGTCCACCTCACGAAAGACGGCCGCGACAAGCTGGAGGTCGCACGGGTGATCTGGAAGAAAGTCCAGATCAGCTTCGACGATGCCTTCGGCAAGCCAGGTGCAGCGCAACTGCGCGCCACGCTCGATCTGATCGCGTCGCCGGAATTTTCGGAGCGCATGACTGCGCTGCTCGAATCGATGTCATAAGCCGTCTCGCCCGCAGCCGGCATGGCATGGTCGAATGGCAGCATGGCTCGCTGCAGAACCCCGATGTATCCCACAGGTGGTCGAAATGCAAAACAGGTTGCTGGTGTTGCTGTGCGTGTCGGTGCCGTCGTTCATGATCAACCTCGATGCCAACATCGTGGCGGTTTCGCTGTCATCGATCGCCCGTTCCTTGCACGCGGATTTCGCGGCGATCGAATGGGTGATCAGCGCCTACACACTGGCTTTCGCCACCCTGGTCATGCCGGCGGGGGCGCTCGCCGATCGCTTCGGCCGTAAGCGCATGCTGGTGCTCGGGTTGGCCATCTTTACGCTCGCGTCTGGAATCTGCGGTGCGGCGACTTCCACCACGCTGCTCAACTACGCCCGCGCCTTGCAGGGTGTGGGTGCGGCGCTCCAGTTGAGCGCCGCATTGGCAATCCTGTCACACGGTTTTCAGGGCCGTGAGCGTGCTAGCGCGTTTGCGTTCTGGGGTTCGGTGATTGGCGTTGCCATCATGCTCGGGCCGGTGGCGGGTGGTCTGATCACGCAACTGTTCGGCTGGCAGTGGGCCTTTTACGTGAATCTGCCGGTCGGCGTTGCGATGATCGCGTTGACGCTCTATGCGGTGAAGGAGTCGAAAGACCCGCACGCCATGCGGGTCGACACCGCCGGTGTCCTCACCTTTAGCGGCTTTCTCGGGTTGACCACATTAGCGCTGATTTCCGGCAACCGGGCAGGGTGGCTGAGCCAGCCGATTCTCATCGAACTGGGTGTTGCCGCCGCCATGCTGATCGCCTTCCTTTTGGTCGAGACAGTACAGGCCCGACCGATGGTCGATCTGAAGTACTTTTTGCGCCGCACCTATCTCGGGGCGAATATCGCAGGCGTCGCTTATGCGGTCGCGTTCCTGACAATGCTGACGTATCTGCCGTTTTTCTTCCAGAGCGCGCTGGGTTATCCGCCGCTAACGGCCGGGCTGTTGATGCTGCCGCTTGCTGTGCCGCTGTTCGCCGTGCCGCGCGTCGTTGCGGTTTATCTCGACCGGCGTTTGTCCGGCCGCGCACTGCTCGTGATCGGACTGGTCTGCGTCGGCACCGGGCTCCTGCTGACGGCGTTGCGAATCAAGCTGTTTCACTACCCGGCGATTTTCGAAAGCATGTTGATCGCTTCGATGGGCGCCGGCATTCTGAACGGCCAGATTGCCAAAGTGAGCATGACCGTGATTCCCGTCGAGCGCGCGGGTATGGCATCGGGCGTATCCGGGACGATGCGCTTTAGCGGGATCGTGGTCGGCTTTGCAGCCTTGGGGGCCATCCTGTTCGCGCGGATTGGCGCAAGCGTCGCCGATGCCTTGCCCAATCTTGCCGGCGCCGACCGGTTGGCGATCACGCGCGCGATCGCCAACGGCAATCTTGCGTCGGCCACAGCGCTGATTCAGGCGCATGAAGGCGCAGCGTCCATTGCGCGCAGTAGTCTGGGCAACGGCTATGAAAGCGTGTTGCTGGCCGCTGGCCTCGTCGCGCTGAGTGCGGCCGCATTGTGCTGGTGGCTCGTGAGCGCTGAGGAAACCGCGCCGCATGAAGCCGCGGCGGCGCAGGTGCTGGAATTATCGGTGGACTGATTGCGGCGGCTCATGGCGGCCGTTTCGGCAATAGGCAAGAAAGCCTGGCGGATCCGCTAGCTGTCCGAAATAGTCGGACACTGCGGGGAACCGCGGGCGAGCCACGATGCACTCGGGCCGCCTGGCGGCGATTCGGGTTGCTGTGGGGTCGCTTCCGCGATCAGCCCTTGATCAGCAAATAGCAGCCGCCGACCAGCAGCACAAACGACGCGAGCAGCGTGACGGTGCCCGCGCGGGTCACGACGCTTGGCCACTTGGGGCGCGGCAGTGCCTTGATGCTGACGATGCTCGGCACCGGCGCCGGGTCGCGCCGCACGAAGAACGGCACGAGCGCGATGCAAAAGAGCACGAGCACAAACGAAAAAAACTTGAGAGCGAACGAGAGTTCCATGAGAGCGGCAGAGTGTAGTGCGTGCAAAGGTTTTGCGCTGAACCGCCAATCTTATGAAGTCCTTGTGACAGCGAATATGAGACGAATCCGAAAACACCGTTAATGAGATGAGTGATCTGCGTGGGTTAGCCCGGTACCCGGATGCGGGCGTGGAATGCGGCACGCCGCTTCACGAATCCGGTGTCAAGGCGCCTCGCCGGGCTACTTGCACGCGGGCGTCATGCTATCCTTTTCAGGTCCAGATCACGAACCGCTTCGTGACCAGCCGAACGATCTATCGAGGAGAACTCTCAAATGTCGATGCGAACCCGTGCCCTGTTTCACGCCACCGTGGGCGGACTACTGCTGGCTGCAACAGTTGGCGCTTACGCAGCGAACCTCGGCTTCCTGAGTGACACGCCGATCGCCTACATGAAACAGCGCGACATCGACTCGGTGAAGAAGGCGGTGTTCAGCGCGCTCGATTCCAAACAGGATGGCGAAGCCGCCGCCTGGGTCAACGATGGCACGGGTAACAGCGTACACATCGACGCGTCGATCACCCCGCAGAGCACCGCAAAGGACGGTGATCGCACCTGTCGCGAGGTGGCGGTGGTGCTGAACGCGAAAGGACAGTCGATGACGCTGCGCCCGCAGTTCTGCCGCGAAGGCAGCGGCGCGTGGCAACTTCAGAAGAAGCATTGAGCGGGCGTCGAAGGAACGCTGCCTTGGTGCCCCAGCCACCTGCAGTCTTCCTGGCGCCGCGGCTGCGCGGCGGTGTTGCGCAGTGAGGGCGCGTGTCGTTTCCTGCGGCGTCGTGCTGCTCGATCCGCGTGGACGCGTGTTGCTCGCGCATGCCACCGAGACGTCCCATTGGGATATCCCAAAAGGGCATGGCGAGGAGGGCGAGGCACCGCACGTCACGGCGCTGCGCGAGATGGTCGAGGAGACCGGCATCGTGATCGCAGCTGAGCGCCTGAAGGATCTCGGCCTGTTCGTCTATCGGCGTGACAAAGACCTGCATCTGTTCGCCGCGCGTGCTCATGACGATGAGCTCGATCTGACGGATTGCGTCTGCACGTCGATGTTTCCGCGCCGCTCGGACGGCACGCTAATTCCCGAAATGGACGCCTATCGCTGGGCCGCGCCGGAGGAAGTCGAACGGTATGCGAGCCGCAGTCTGACGCGTCTGTTTCAGACTACGCTGTCGCTGGCCGAACTGCACCGCAGTTTGTGAGTGCGGGTGCGCGCGGCAGGAGGCGTAGCCTGAGCCGCGCCCCAAGCCCGAAGCAACGCCTGGCCACGAGCCGCCATAGGCCGGATATGCGCGCGCGAGGTGCGCTCAGTCGAGCGCGCGATCGTTCGGATGCGCGAACAACGCACGCATCGCCGCCGACAGCGGGAAACTGAGATTGATCCCGTGGGGCGGAATCGGCTGCGTGAACCATACGTTGTAGAGACGCTCGGCTTCGCCGGAGGTCTGCATCCGCTCAATCACGCCATTCACGAGCTCGCGCATCGGGGCGTCGCCTTTGCGGAACATGCACGCATAGACCTCATAGCCGATCGGCGTACCGGTCACCACGAAGTCGTCAGGGTGCGGGTCGGTCGCCTTGAAGCCGTAGATGATTGGTTCGTCCATCACGAAGGCCACCGCACGGTCCTCCTTGACCGCGGCAAACGCGTCAGGATGATCGCGCACGCTGGTAATACGCATATTGAGATGTTTATCCGCGTTCAGCTCACGCAGCAGCCGCTCATCGGACGTGCCTGCTGTGGTCACCACGGCCTTGCCGGCCAGGTCCGGAAAATCGTTGATGCCGCTACTGCGGCGTACGATCATTCGGACCGCATACTGAAAGAAACTGTCGGAAAAGGCCGCTTCGCTTTCGCGCTCATGCGTGTGCGTGGTCGAGCCGCATTCCAGATCAATCTGGTTGTTCTGCAGCATTGGAATGCGGTTCGACGAAGTCACGGCGACTTCGCGCACCTTGAGGTCGGGCAGGCCAAGCGTCTTCTTGAGCTGATCGACGATCGCGAGGGCGATGGTTTGCGAATAGCCCACCGTGCTGTGGCCGTCGAAGTAGGAGAACGGGATGGACGCTTCGCGCACGCCGAGCAGCACGACCCCGTCGTCATGGACTTTCCGCAGTGTGCCGGTGAGTTCCTGCGCGTGCGCAGAGCATGCTAGCCATGCCGTAACCAGCGCGACCAGCGCGGCGCGCATGCGTGACGGACGGCGGGCTGCAAACATCATCGTTCCTCCCGGAGCGGTGCGCGCACCGTCACTCTAGCTGGACCGTTGTGCGACGAACGGACCGGACCTCGTGGAAATCGCGAACACACCCACGCGGCCCGGCCAAAACGCGGTGCGGCTGCAGTCAGCCGCCTGGTTAGCAGGCCCAGCTTACGCTGGCTTGCCCCAACTGTCGCGCAGAGTGACGATGCGGTTGAATACAGGCTTGCCCGGCTTGGAATCGACGCGATCGGCGACGAAGTAACCATGCCGCTCGAACTGATAGCGTTGCTCCGGCAGCGCGTCGCGCGCGCCAGGTTCCAGGTAGGCCTCTACCACCCGTTTCGAATCCGGATTGAGCGCCTCGAGGAAATCGCGGCCGCCTGCGTCCGGCTGCGGTTCCTTGAACAGGCGGTCGTAGATCCGCACTTCGGCCGGGACGGCGCCCACGGCGCTGACCCAATGGATGTTGCCCTTGACCTTGTAGTTGTTCGCGCCTTCGGTGCCCGATTTGCTGTCCGGGAAGTAATTGCAGTGGACGGCGATCACGTTGCCGTTCTCGTCCTTGTCCGCGCCCGTGCATTCGATCACGTAGCCGTAGCGCAGGCGCACCTTGTTGCCCGCGAACAGACGGAAGTAGCCCTTGGGCGGCGTTTCGGTGAAGTCGTCGCGTTCGATCCACAACTCACGCGAGATCGGGAAGAGGCGCGTGCCGTGCTCCGGATGATACGGATGCACCGGCGCATTGCATTCTTCCGTGACACCTTCAGGAAAGTTGTCGATGATCAGCTTGACCGGATCGAGCACGGCGGCCGTGCGCGGCGCCTTGTCGTCGAGGTCATCGCGTAGCGCGCCCTCGAACACGCTCATGTCGATCCACGAATCCACCTTCGTCACGCCGATACGCTCGCAGAACAACTGGATCGCCTCTGGTGTGAAGCCACGCCGCCGCACGCCGACGATAGTGGGCATGCGTGGATCATCCCAGCCATCCACGTGACCTTCGGTGACCAGTTGCAGCAGCTTGCGCTTGCTCGTGATGGCATAGGTCAGGTTCAGGCGCGAAAACTCGATTTGCTGCGGCAGCGGACGGGTGAAGATGCCAGCGTCGGCCAGTTCGTTGAGGATCCAGTCGTACAGCGGCCGGTGGTCTTCGAACTCCAGTGTGCACAGCGAGTGCGTGATGTTTTCCAGCGCGTCCGAGATGCAGTGCGTGTAGTCGTACATCGGATACACGCACCACGTGTCGCCAGTGCGGTAGTGATGGGCGAAACGGATCCGGTAAATGACCGGGTCGCGCATGTTGAAGTTCGGCGATGCCATGTCGATCTTCGCGCGCAACACGTGCTCACCTTCCTTGAACTCGCCGGCCTTCATGCGGCGGAACAGATCGAGGTTCTCCTCCACCGAACGTTCGCGGAACGGCGAGGGCGTGCCGACTTCCGTGGCCGAGCCACGATTCGCGCGCATTTCTTCGGCCGACTGGCTGTCAACATAAGCCTTGCCGCGCTGGATCAGCAGTTCGGCGAATTCGTACAGCTTGTCGTAGTAGTCGCTTGCGTAGTAAAGATGTTCGTTATCGTCCTTCTTCCATTCGAAACCGAGCCATTTCACGGCGTCGATGATCGACTCGACGTATTCGACGCTTTCCTTTTCCGGATTGGTATCGTCAAAACGCAGATGGCAGATGCCGCCATAGCTGCCCGCCACGCCGAAATTCAGGCAGATGCTTTTCGCGTGGCCAATGTGCAGATAGCCGTTCGGCTCGGGCGGGAAACGCGTTTCCACGCGCTGGCCCCACTTCCCGGAGCGGTTGTCTTCGTCAATGATGTTGCGAATGAAGTTGGATGCCGCTGGCGCGTCGTTGCGTTCGGTATTCATGCGAAAAGGAGAAGGTCGATCGAGGGCGCGCAGTGCGCTCACTTGTCTGTCAATTCTACCTGACGACTACCCTTCCGGCAGACCGAGTGCGGCGTCCAGCCAACGGTTAGAGGCTTTTTGGGCGGTGTGACACGCTGTAACAGGACGTAAATCGCTTTGTTGAGGCACGAGTGACCGCCTTAGGATGCGACCGACGCGGCGCCTTACCGACCGCCTGGCAGCACCTGAAACTCGTCTGAAAGGAACCCATCATGAGCCACGCCACTCCCATCGCGCTGAAACTGACCGCGGCCGCCGTTCTGTTTGCCGCCTGCGCTGCGGGTTTCGTGACGTCCACGCCGGCGCTGGCGAAAACGGCCGCGCCGAAGGCGGTCCTGGACGGTTCGGCCGTGGCGGTGCCCGATCAGTACAGTGCCGACACGGCACAGCAGATCTTTGCCGAAGGCGGTAATGCGGTGGACGCCGCCGTGGCAATTGCCTTCACGCTTGCCGTGACCTATCCCGACGCCGGCAATCTCGGCGGCGGCGGCTTCATGACGCTATATGTGGACGGCAAACCGTATTTTCTCGACTACCTCGAACGCGCGCCGCAGACGGCGACCCGCGACATGTACCTCGACGACAAGGGCAAGCCTATCCCGGGCATGAGTGAGGTCGGCGCTCGCGCCGTGGGCGTGCCGGGCACGGTTGACGGCTTGTGGGAGGCGCAGCGGCGCTTCGGTAAGCTGAAGTGGAAACAGGTGCTGGCGCCCGCCATCCACTATGCAACGGATGGGTTCAAGGTGGATTCACGGCTGCAGAAGATCCACGATGATGCCGCGCCCGGCTTCGCCGGCAAGACCAACTTCGACGCGTACTTCGCCAACCTGAAGGCGGGCGTCAATTTCCGGCAGCCGGAGCTGGCGCAGACACTCGGGCGTATCGCCAGTGACGGCGGCCGTGAGTTCTACGAGGGCCACACGGCTGATCTGATCACGAGCCAGATGTACGGCCACGGGCTCGTCAGCAAACAGGATTTGCAGCAATACAAGGCGCTCTGGCGTCAGCCGTTGAGCGCCGACTGGAACGGCTATCAGATCGTCACTGCGCCGCCACCGAGCTCGGGTGGGGTCGGGCTGATCCAGATGCTCAAGATGAAGGCCGATCTGAAGCAGGCCATCGGCGGCCTCGACCTGAATTCCGCGCCGTATATTCACCTGATCGCGCAGATCGAGGACCGGGTGTTTGCCGACCGCGAGCAATACCTGGATGACCCGGATGCGACGCCGGTGCCGGTCGACAAGCTGATCGACGACGCGTATCTCACGCAGCGTGCCGACGAAGTGAGCCCGGGCGAGGCGCCGGGCGCGGCGCCTATCAAACCGGGCCTCGCCGATGCGACGCCCGAAAAGCCGCAGACGACG
>JBEKNG010000173.1:0-9071 GCA_049523075.1 Paraburkholderia sp. | reverse complement strand
CGTTCGCGCAAACCGCCACGCAGCCCATGGGCGGCAACCCGCAGCGCATGGCACAAATGGCGCAGCAGTTGCAAAGCCGCTTTGCCAGCGCGAACACCACGCAAGACGGCAAGCTGACCCGGCAACAGGCGGCAGCCGGGATGCCGATGGTTGCCCGGCATTTCGATGACATCGATACGGCGAAGGCCGGTTACGTAACCTTGCCGCAAATTGAAGCATTCATGCAGCAACGCGCGACAGCGCACTGAGCGGGACAATCATCAGAGGGATCGTGGGCGCGTCGGGCGTGCGGTGGATATGATCGCACTGTCCCCGAAAACCGCTATTCTGTTAGCCGGACGCGCGCCTAAGGAGACCCCGCATGGATCGTCCCGCGAAAATCATCGTGCTCGACGACGAAGCCGAATTGCGCAATATGTTGCAGCGCTTTCTCACAGGACATGGCTTCGAAGTACGCGTCGTGGAGGACAGCGAGCGGCTCGACCGCTACCTGCAGCGCGAGCCGTACGATCTGCTGGTCCTTGATCTGATGATCGGCGAGGAGAACGGCCTTGAAATATGTAGCCGGCTGCGTGCACAGGGACAAACGCTGCCCATCCTGATGCTGACCGCCAAGGGCGACCCGCTCGACAAAGTAGTAGGACTCGAGACAGGCGCCGACGATTACCTCGCCAAACCCTTCCTGCCCCGCGAACTGGTCGCGCGAATCCGCGCATTGCTGCGGCGCCAGAAAATCGCCTCCGGCGATCCGACGGTCACTTCGCAAACCGTGCGCTTCGGCGACTTCAGTCTCGACCTCGGCAAGCAATCGCTCTCCAGCAAGGGCGAGCCACTCGACATCCACTCCGCGCAGATGCTGCTGCTGGTTGCGCTTGCGTCGTCGCCAAACCGGCCCGTCAGTCGCGACAACCTGATCGCGCGCGCTCGTGGCCGCGATCACGATGCGCTCGATCGCAGCATCGACGTGCAGGTGCTGCGCTTGCGCCAGATCGTCGAGGATGATCCGTCCAAACCACGCTTCATTAAAACCGTCTGGGGCGTCGGCTATATGCTGATCGCCAACGTCGAATCATGAGCCTGGCCTTGAGGCACCTCGCGTTGCCCAAGACCCTGCTCGCGCGCAACATCGCACTATTGATCGTATTGGTCATGCTGTCGCAGGTCTGTTCACTCGCCGTGTTGCTGCACTACGTACAAAGACCGCGCGTTGAACGCACAGCCGCTGTGTTCGCCAACTACGTCACTACGCTCGACGGGCTGTTCGAAGCTGCACCCAACAGCGCACGCAGCGCGCTGGTGGCGCGTCTCAACCAAGGCGCACAGCCGCCGGGCGCGGACGAGCTCGAAGCGAAGTCGAGCCTGGCGCATTTCTACATCACCTATCAGCGCGAGGTATTTCTGGACTCCCTGCGCCAACATCTGCCTGCGGACATGCTGGTGCGCTGGCAAGCCCTGGGCGGGCAGCGTCTCTGGATCAGGATTCAGGCGCGTGGCGTGCCCTACTGGATCGCGCTGCCCATTCCTGAGGATGCCCGTGGCGCAGGTCTCGACGCGGCCATTCTGCTCTCGCTCGGCCTCGCCGCAGCGGCCGCGCTCACCGGCTATCTGATCCAGCGGCATCTGAACCGGCCGCTGCAGAATCTGGCGCATGCGGCACGGCGCGTGAGCTCGGGTGAGACACCGCCGCCGCTGCCGACCGACGGCCCCACGGAAATCGCCGAGGTGAGCGGCGCCTTCAATCAGATGACGCAAGCGCTGCAGCAGGCCGAAGCGACGCGCGCGTTGATGCTGGCCGGCATCTCGCACGACATCCGCACGCCGCTCACCAAGCTGCGGCTGGCGATGGCCATGGCGATCACCGACAACGGCGACGACAGCTTCGTGGTGGCTGCGGAGGCCTATCTCGATCAGATCGAAACCATCCTCCAGCAATTCATGGACTATGCCGGTAGCGGCGAACGCGAGACGGCGCAACCCGGCGACCTCAATACCCTAATTAGCCGGCTCGCCGCGGATTTTGCGGGACTCGGTCACGAATTCGAGCTCTCGCTGGGTTCGGTTCCGGTATTCCCGTTTCGTCCGATCACCATGATGCGGCTCCTGATGAACCTGATGCAGAACGCGGTGGTTTACGGCCGCGTGGGCCTCGCCGTGCGCACGTGGGTACAGAGCGGCGCCGCCTATGTCGCGGTCGGCGATCGCGGCGAAGGGCTCACACCGCGCGAACTGGAAACCTTGAAAGCGCCCTTTCAGCGCGGCCGCAATGCGCGCTCCCAGACGGGTGGAACCGGACTCGGGCTCGCTATTGTCGAACGTATCGCGCGATTACACGGCGGCTCGTTGCAGTTTCGTGCACGTGAAGGAGGCGGACTCGAGGTATGGGTGATATTGCCGCTCGTCGCGTGAATGTCAGGCCATTAAACAGGTCCAGGTCGCAACGTGTCGCATGATTGCAGCATCCGCCTTGATTGTGATTTTCACCCTCGTACAATGTGTTCCGGCATGCGGTGTCACGTGAAGCTGACGCAGCGCTTCAAGCGACACGGCACGCGAAAGACGATTCCGTTCGAGGAGCACATTCATGGCAAACACCGAGTATTTGTTATCGCATCAGGACCTCGTCAAGGCCGTGATCATTCATCAGGACATTCACGAAGGATTCTGGCGCCTGAATATCAACTTCAACGTCGCTGCCACGCACGGCAAGGAAGTACCGGACCCCTGCGTGGCGGTGACGATTCAGGGCATCGGCATCATGAAAGCGGATCCCAGTGACGAGATGGCGGTGGACGCGGCGCTCCTCAACCCGGGAAAGAGCACACCCATCGCCGACAAGACCCACGACGCCCCCGTCGGCATGCAGTTTTGCCGCGATGTATACCGCAACGTCGCGGTTCATCTCGATGACGCGGCGAGACCGGCCAGCGCCTCAACGGCGGTCGACCTGCGCACGCAGCACAAATAAACATTCGGAGCGGCCTTTTCTGGCCGCACGCTAGGTACGCCGCGCCACCCGCATCATCGCCACGTAAAGCACCGCGCCCGCCACCGCGCCGATCAGCCAGCCAAAATTGTTGTCGGGCAGGATGTGCAGCAGTTGCGTGCAGAGTTCCCAGCCTACCGAGATGATTCCGGAAATGACGAGCGCAGAAATCCCCACCTTGTTCCAGCCGCCGTCGTAATAGAAGCGCCCTTTCGGCGACATGCTGTAGAGCTCGGCCGTTTCGACCTGCTGCTTCTTGATGAGGTAAAAATCCGCCATCATCACGCCATACAGCGGCGCGAGCACCGAGCCGAACACGCTAACGAAGATCGTAATCGCCTTCGGGCTATCGACGAAAATCCACGGACACACGAGTACCGCGAGAATGGAAGCTACGAGGCCTCCTTTCTTGAAGTCGATATGCTTGGGGAACAGGTTCGCGATGTCGTAAGCGGGCGACACAAAATTGGCGACGATATTGATGCCCATTGTCGCCACGATGAACGTCAGGCTGCCGACCACCACGGCCACCTTGTTCTGGATGTGAGCGACGATCGCCACCGGGTCCATGATCATCGAACCGAAAACGGTGGCGCTGCCTGAGGTCACGATCACCGTGATGATGGCGAAGACGATGAAATTGACTGGCAGTCCGAGGAAATTGCCCACCTTCATCTGACGTTCGCTTTTGGCAAAGCGCGAGAAATCGCCGAAGTTGAGCAGCAGCGCGGCGAAGTAGCTCACCACCAGCAGTGTGGCGTTGCCCATGCTGGCGAATTGTTCGCTGCCGGACAGCACCTTGCCGCCGAGCGTCAGGCTAAGACTGCCCAGGCCCGCTTGCGACAGGATCCAGGCCATCAGCGCGAACATCACCACATACACGGCCGGCCCGCAGAAATCGATGAATTTGCGAATTGCCTCCATGCCGCGCTGGAAGATGATCAACTGGAACACCCACATAAACAGGAAGCTGATCCAGCCAAGTCCATCGAGCCGCAAGAAGCTGAAGTCGTGCAGCGCCGTGGCCGCCGGGAAGAACAGGATAACGAGCGTCGCCACCGCTTTCGACGCAAAGTAGGTCTGCACGCCATACCAGACAATGCCGACCACGCCACGAATCACCGCGGCGAGGTTCGCGCCCATCACGCCCATACTGACGCGGGCCATTACCGGAAACGGAATGCCGTGCACGTAGCTGGGTTTGCCGACCAGGTTCATCAGCACATAGACGATCAGGATGCCGATAGTCAGCGCGATCAGCACCTGCCAGCCGGAAATACCGAGCAAAAAGAGGCTCGCCGCGAATGTGTAGCCGCCGACGCTATGCACGTCCGACATCCACATCGCGAAGATGCAATAGCCGGTCCAGGTGCGCTTGTTGAGCGGAACCGGCGCAAGGTCGTGGTTATACAGACGTTCGTCGGTCTGCGGGACATGCTCACCCGCATCGCGCGGAGCGCCACCATCAATAAGCGGTGAGGTCGACATGTCACCCCCTTTTGCTATGCCTGACGACTGGTCCCAGCGCAATCCGCTGCCGGGCTGTGGATGGGTCGCGTGCCTACCTGCCTGCCGCTTGCCATTGCAACAATATAGATGGTTCCACGAAAAAAATGACTGCGGCGAAAGAATCGACCGGTGCCGACGCAGGCAAAGCACAAACTGTGGGATACGCGCCCGTCTCGATGCTTAGGCATGCTGGTAGAAGAGAGCGATGCGCTCTTTACGCTGCTCTACTGCAGATGCTGACCGCCATTGATGGCGATGTTGGCCCCGGTAACGAAGGCCGCCTCCCGCGAGCACAGATAGAGCACGAGCGCCGCCACTTCGTCAGGCCGGCCGAGCCGTCCAACCGGGATCTGCGGAATGATTTTGGCGTCGAGCACGTCCTGCGGCACGGCCATGACCATTTTGGTGGCGATGAAACCAGGCGACACGGTATTGACCGTCACGCCTTTTTTAGCCACCTCCAGCGCCAGCGACTTCGTAAATCCATGCATGCCAGCCTTGGCGGCAGCATAGTTGGTCTGGCCGAAACCGCCCTTGGAGCCGATGATGGACGCGATGTTGATGATGCGCCCCCACCCGCGCTCCACCATGCCGTCGCAGAGCGGCTTCGTCATGTTGAAGAGCGAATCGAGGTTGGTGCGCAGCACCGCGTCCCAGTTGACCTTGTCGAGCTTTTTGAAGCTGGCGTCGCGCGTGATGCCGGCGTTGTTGACGAGAATGTCGACATTGCCCACTTCGGCCTGAAGCCGTTGCGCACCTTGCTGACATGAGTCGTACTCGGCGACGTCCACCTCGTAGGCGGCGAAACGTCGCCCCGCCGCCTCCATCCGCTCGAGCCAGGCGTGCGCACCGGTGTTGGTGGGCGAGTGGGTGACGACCGTCGTATAACCCGCGTCGTACAACTTGACGGCAATGGCTTCGCCGATGCCGCCCATTCCACCGGTGACTAATGCGATCTGGTTTGGCATGGCGGCTGCCTCGCGTTAGAGGGTCGACTTATTGCCGCTGTCGTTGAGCGCGCCGCTCGAATCGATCAGCTTTTCAAGGGCAACGACGGCCGCTCCGGAACCTGCCTGCGCCTGCTTCGATACGTCTTCGAAGAGCGCCTGCATCACGCGATTGTGCGCTTCGTACTACGCCCCTGCAATCGTCAGAGACTGCTCTCTCAGGCCTTATAACAGCACGTGCGTTCACTTTAGTGGGTATCGAGTCCCTGGTAGGGCTGTGCGAATCACACCTGCGTTTCAGGCACGTTCGTTTGGTGAATTCGTCCGGCGGCCTTCAGGAACGAATGACCTTCACGGGTCAGGCGCGGCAGCGCCTGACCTGAAGAACCATGTTCAAGGCTGACCAGTCGGCGCGACAGCAGCACGTCGAGGTCAGCCCGATCTACCTCCAGTTGCTCCGTGGCGTCCTTGACCAGCATCAGCGTTGCGAATTCGTGAGGACTCAGCATCTTCGTCTCCCAAGTTTTTAGCTGCTGCGTTGACGGGATGCTGACGGTCAACCGTCGCGTCCCGAACCTGACTCGTTGAGCGGATACCGCAAATATGACTCTTCGCCGATTCGACACGCGCAGCGCGTCGAGGGAAGTCATCTTAATTCGAAGAGGCGGAAATGATCAATATGTGGGAAAACACTTTTGGAGATAAATTCCGTCTGATGATTCCCACTTGGGGTAAACGGGAAATCTGCGCTCGCCCAGTGCAGACAGGCGTTCGAACGGTATTAGGTAGGATGACTAAGACGCCGCCAGATAGTGCGCTATCAGGGTAAACAGGTGCAGCAGAAGTTTGAATGCGCGTTCGCCGCTGACAGCGGCTCCATCACGGCGCTGGCGGAAAACGTTTTCAGCGATCCGCGCAGACGTTTGGGTGCGCTGTAAAGCCTGGCACCCGATAGGAAAATGCGAGCTATAACCGCTTCAAGAATGCGGTGCACAAGGCAAGCGCCTACGACGACTCCCCCGCCGCCGGCTCCGGTTCATGCGAAAGCCGCGCCTTCGCGTGCCGCATCTTCTCCAGCGTCTTGGGCCCAAGCTTGAGCGCGACGCCAATCGCCAGCGCATCCATGATGCACAGATGCACAAGCCGCGATACGCCCGGCGTATGCGGATCAATCGCGCTCGGCACACGCAGCAGCAGCGGAATATCGACCAGCCACGCGAGCCGCGAGCCGACATTCGTCAACGCAATGGTGGTCGCGCCACGCTCCTTGGCGATCTGAATGCTTTCGTTTACCTCGACACTACGCCCCGAGTGAGAAACCGCAAACGCCACATCGCCCGGCTCGAGAAGCCCCGCGTAGAGGCGCTGCAAATGGCCATCGGTGAACGCGCTCGCGGCGATATCGAGCCGCAGGAAACGTAACGCAGCATCCTGGGCCACCAGTCCCGAGCCCGACCCGACACCGAAGAAATACACGCGGCGTGCGCCGGCCAACGCTGCAATCGCCGTTTCCACGACCACCGGATCGAGCGCCCCACGGGCATGCGTAATGCCTTCGACAGCTGCTTCGCCAACCTTGTCGAGCAGGGTCTGAATGTCGTCATCCCGCGCGACTGCCGTCGATGCATACGGCAAGCCCCCTGCCACGCTCTGGGCCAGTTGCATCTTGAAGTCACGCAATCCATTCGCACCCACTGCGCGACAAAAGCGCGTCACCGAAGGCTCGGACACTTCCGCGCGCTGAGCGAGCTCGGTGATGCTCGCGCGCATCGCAAAGTCGACGTCGCTCAGCACCATGTCGGCAACCTTGCGCTCAGCCGGGCGTAGCTGGGTCAATGCGCCGCGAATGTGGGGAATCAGGTTGGGAGCGGACACCCGTGTGTTCCTTATGGGTTCAAGGTCTGGAATCCGCGTCGTGCGCAAGAAAACGCCGGGTCGTCCCACGTTTTCTTGCGCCCCCTCGGGGGGCCTGGCGCGAAGCGCCAGGTTTGGGGGCGCTCATCTCATGCGAAAGCGGCGGCCGCACGCGGTTTCAGGCAAGCCTGCGTCCACTCTCCGTATCGAACAGATGAATATGCCCGGCCGGCAAACGAAGCGCCACGCGCTGGCCAGGTTCGATCATCGAGCGCTGGCGCGTCGTCACACACCACGTGCTGCCGCCTATTTTCCCGTACAAATGTGTCTCGGCGCCTGTCGGCTCCACCACTTCGACTTCCATTGACACGCCATCCGGCGGCGCCAGCGTTTCGATATGCTCAGGTCGAATGCCAAGCGTGAACTTGGCGCCGGTTTTAGCGGAAGCCGGCGTCTGCGGCAGGGTCACCTCGGTGCCGTCGGCCAGTTTTAGCGCGAGACCGCCCGCGCCGCTTGCCAACACGCCTTCGGCAAAGTTCATCGAGGGCGAGCCGAGGAAACTCGCGACAAACAGATTTGCGGGGCGATCGTAGAGGTCCAACGGCCGGCCAATCTGCTCGATACGGCCCGCGTTCATCACGACGATCCGGTCGGCCATCGTCATCGCTTCGATCTGATCGTGCGTGACGTAGATCACCGTATTCTTCAGACGTTGATGCAGTGCCTTGATCTCAGTGCGCATCTGCACGCGCAGCTTCGCATCGAGGTTCGACAACGGTTCGTCGAACAGGAACAGCGACGGTTCGCGTACCACCGCGCGGCCCATTGCCACGCGCTGGCGCTGGCCGCCGGACAGCGCACGCGGCAAGCGATCGAGGTAGCCGCCCAGATTGAGCATCTTCGCCGCGGCTTCGATACGCGGCTTGAAACTGCTGGACGACTCCTTGCGGATACGCGGCCCGAACGCGATGTTTTCGTAGACTGAGAGATGCGGATACAGCGCGTAACTCTGGAACACCATCGAGATGTTGCGCTGCTGCGGTGCGAGAGTGTTGGCGCGCGTGCCGCCGATCATCAGATCCCCGCCGCTGATCTCTTCGAGACCGGCCACCATGCGCATCAGCGTACTCTTGCCGCACCCCGACGGCCCGACCAGCACGACGAATTCGCCGTCGTCGATATCCAGATCGATGCCATGCACCACCTGGGTCTCGCCGTAACGCTTAAAAATGCCGCTCAGTTGCACTGCTGCCATGCTGTCCTCATCGTCGTCCGGTGTCACCGCGAGGCGGTCGCACCACGTTCACTGGTTCAAAACGTCTCGAGCGTCAATTCCTCGGCCATCAGCCGGTTGCCCGCCATCAGGCCGCCGTCGACCGGGAGCGCCACACCGGTGATCACGCGCGCCATCGGCGAGGCGAGAAACTGCACGGCATCGGCTATGTCATCCGGCGTCGCGAAGTCGCGCAGCGGATAGTATTTCTTCAGGTTCTCAAAGACCTGCGGATTCTTCTCGGCCCGCGCCTGCCAGGCCTTCGTCTTCACGGTACCCGGACACACGATGTTGGCGCGGATGCCGTATTTGCCCAATTCCAGCGCCAGCGCCTTCGTATAGCTGATCAGACCGGCCTTCGCCGCGCTGTACGCCGGGTGACCCAGCGAGGCCATGCCATTCACCGAGCCGATCAGCACCAGCACGCCCTGCTGGCGCTCGATCATCGACGCCCGCACGGCTTCTACGGTGTAATACGTGCCGTTCAGGTTCAGGTTGACGTCGC
>JBEKNG010000172.1:0-9093 GCA_049523075.1 Paraburkholderia sp. | reverse complement strand
AAGATTGCGATGTCGTTTGGGCCCGTCAGCCCTCCAATCAGGTCCCCCATGAGAACTTTCCACTGCAATCGCTGCGAGCACCTCGTGTTCTACGAAAACGTCCTCTGCGAGCGCTGCGAGGCGTTGCTGGGCTTTGTGCCGCAACTGGGCGAGCTCAGCGCCTTCGAGGAAGCCGGCGACGGCCTCTGGCGCAGCCTGCATCCGCAGGCTGCCGGCGCCCTATACCGGCAATGCAGCAACTACGCGCTCGAACACGTCTGCAACTGGATGATCCCGGCCGACCACCCGGAGGCGTTGTGCCACGCCTGCCAGTTGACCCGTGTCATTCCGAACCTCGCCCCGCCGGATAACCGACTCTACTGGTACCGCCTCGAGGTCGCCAAGCGGCGGCTGCTCTATACGCTCGCGACGCTGGGCATGAAGGTCGAATCGCGCCGCGACAATCCGCAGGAGGGTCTCGAGTTCGAGTTCCTCGAGGACAACGGCACGGGCGGCCAGGTCATGACCGGCCACGACAATGGCCTGATCACGCTGAACATCGCGGAAGCCGACGACGCCTACCGGGAAAGTACCCGTACCGCCATGCACGAGCCCTACCGCACCCTGCTTGGGCATTTCCGGCATGAAACCGGTCACTACTATTTCGACCGTCTGATAGCCGGCACGCCATGGCTGGAGCCGTTCCGCAAGCTGTTCGGCGACGAGAGTGTCAATTACGCCGAGGCACTGGACGCCTACTATCGCGACGGCCCGCCGGCAGATTGGTCAGAGTCGTATATCAGCGCCTACGCAACGATGCATCCGTGGGAAGACTGGGCGGAGACATGGGCGCACTACCTGCTGATCGTCGACGTGCTGGACACCGCCACCTCGTACGGCGTGGCCCTCTTGCCCAGCGATCCGACGGACCCGACGCTGACCGACCAGACTCCGGTCGAAGACGCCAGCTTCGATGACCTGATGAAACGCTGGTTTCCGTTGACGTACGCGCTCAACAGCCTGAACCGCAGTCTGGGCATGCCCGACGGCTATCCATTCACGCTCGCGCCGCCCGTCGTCGAAAAGCTGCGGCTAGTGCACCGCGTAATTGCAGGACAACCGCCCGCCGACGCGAAGTCAGTTCCTGCGGCGCGAGTACCGCCGCCACCGCCGCCCCCCCCATCGCCGTCCGGCCCGAAGTCCGCTCCCTCGCCGTAATTTGTTGCTATGGCTGGTATGGAGCAATCGCCGCAAATGGACGGCACGCGCTTTGCCCGAAATGTCGAAGCGGCTTACAGGAAGATGTGGCGGGAATGGTGTGTGGGGTAAGAAATGAGGCAGCCTTCGGTCGATTTTTTCAGGATGACTTACGTGTAATAATCGTAGGCTTCGTTATTCGTTGCTTGGTTTCGGTCATCGGCCCTACGAGCCGGTCAACACTCAGCAAGCAAGGAATGCTGATAGATGGAACGCGTCTCCAGAAGACGCCAAGTTGATCGAACACAATGCAATGACCGCACCTTCCTTCTCAAACCTGCAACGCGGCCCTTATGAAGCGTCTTTTGCGAATGCCGGCACGCCGGCATTACGTGGACCCGAGGGCATTTTCTACGATTTCAACTACGGCTGCCGCGTGCAGGTCCCGGTTAGCGGCTGGCGCGTTGTCATGATTGACCTCGACACGCACAACACGGTATTCGACGAAGTGCTCGATGCCGGCGAAATCGCGGCGAGCCGGCGCAAGTACTTCGTCCGCTTCATGCTGCAGGTGTTCGACGGCAAGCGCGTCGTGTTGTCACATGTGTTCGATGCGGCAGGCCAGCGCGTACTCGTGACTCCCGGGCACGCGGCGCTTGGAGACTCCATCGCATGGATGCCCGCTATCGAGGCGTTTCGTCGCGAGCATCGCTGCGAGTTGCAGGTGCAACTGCCCCTGTATCTCCATGAGCTGTTTCGCGCAGGTTACCCGGACTTGCACTTCGTGGATCATGACACTCCGGCTGCTTCGCTCGGCACGTTTTACGCCACCTACCATCTCGGCTTTTTTTCGCCGTATGAGGAGCGCGACCACCAGCCGACCGATCCGCGCAGCAGCAGTCTGCAGGACTCAGCGTCTTACATCCTGGGCGTGCCTGCGGTGGAGCGCCGGCCCACCCTGCTGCTGGCCGACACCGTTCGCAGGATCAAGGAACGCTATGTCTGCATCGCCGTTCAAGCCAGCGCCCGCTGCAAGTTCTGGAACAATCCGCACGGCTGGCCCATGCTGGTGGCGCATCTGAAGCAGCAAGGCTATCGCGTGTTGTGCATCGACCGCGATCGGGAATGTGTTCAGCCCGGCGGGCCCAATGCGATGCCCGCCGGCGCGGAAGACTTCACCGGCAACCTCCCATTGCAGGAGCGTGCGAGCCTCTTGCTGCATGCGGAGTTCTTCGTTGGACTGGGCAGCGGACTGTCATGGCTCGCATGGGCGGTCGGCACACCGGTCGTGATGATCAGCGGCTTTTCGCATCCCAAGACCGAGTTTTATACTCCTTGGCGCCTCATCAATTTTCACGCATGCAACAGTTGCTTTAACGACACGAGATTCGCGTTCGATTCCGACAATTTCAACTGGTGTCCGCGCTATGAAGGCAAGCCAATGGCGTATCAGTGCACGTCGTCGATTACGCCGCAGTATGTGGCTCGTGTCATTGCCCCGCTCATCGCAGAATCTCGCCGCGGATAATTCTCTTGATGAGGGGTGCCCGCTACGTCATTGTTCCAGCCACTCCGATTAATACGACGCTGAAAATTTTCGGAACGTACTAAATAGACGATAAAAATTCATCCAACTCCGTTGCTCATACATTTCGTTGCACGAACTTTATATTTGATCTGAAGAAAACAGCGACGACTCCTTTACTTCAGATAGGCCGGAGGACGAAGCAGCAAGACTGTCGCCCCCCCCGCTCGTGACTGCAAAGAAAAATGCCGACGCTGACGGATCATTACCTGTCAGCGCCGGCATCCTGTTCGACCCAAGCGCGTCGGACTCGAGTTCGAATCCAGCTCGTGGGGCCCCTTGCACCAAGTCTGTTACTTCTTCGGTTGCAGTAGCGTTTTCAGTTCTTGTACGTTCTCCTCGACACGTTTGGCGATCACAGCATACGACTCCGCTTGCGACTGATACGCCGCTTGCGCGAGTTGCTGCATATCGGCCAACGCTTTATGCAAGGTCTGCTGGACCAGTTCGGCCGTTTGCGCGGACGGTGTCCCACCCGAGGCGGAAAATTGCCCGGCCAGCGACTGCAGTTCGCTCAATGTCGAACGCAGCATTTCGGCCTGCTTCTGCGCGAGCGACTGCATGCCCTGCAGCGCAGCCTGATTAGCCGTTACCAGCGCCTCGACGTCCTTGCGTCGCGCTTCCATGATGGCGGGCACGTCGAAGCCGGGTAGCTTGAACTGCTCCAGCAATTTGGTGAATTCGCCAAACGGATTGGCGGCGTCAGGTCGTTCCATGCTAATTCCTCCTGGGACAGATGGGTCCATGCCAACCGTCGCATCACTGCGACCCCGTGGGGTCGATAGAATGTGCCTCGATTGGCCACGCGTGTGCCGTGACTCGCTGTTGCGTCGGAGTTGCGTCGCAACAGCGACCTGCCGATCTCGCTGTTGCCTGCCAAGCGCCTGCGGGTCATGCCTGCACACAGTTCAATCATGCGCCTTCTGCACGCATTGCGCCAGCTAAGGGACAGAACTCGCCGTTTGTCGCCGGCTTTGCGCGGCCGCTGACTCGCGGCGTGCGGCTTGTCCGGCGGTAAGCTGACCGTCGTATCATCTGCACCTTGGCCACCCACCGTCGAGCACCATGCCGTTTGCCGCGTCGCCCCGTTCCGAAGCTCTCTCCGTTTTGCGCCGCCGTGGCCAGCCGCTGTTGCGGCGCGCTCGCATCAGCGTCTTACCGCATCTGTCCATTGCCGCACTGTGCATCGCGCTTGTCGCATGCGCCACGCCGCCCTCCTCGCCCCCGACGCTTGGGCAGCAGCCGCGCACCGATCCGGTCAGCGTGTTCCCGATGGGCGCCTACGACCAGAACGTCGATCACTGGATCGACCCAGCCGGCGCAGGCTACGACCAGCCGTTTCTGAGCGCCGAAGACCAGCACACCCACTTCGAAGCGCTGCGTGCGCGCTACTTCGGCACCGGCGCGGACGACGCTTCGCCGTGGAACCGCGCCTACGTCGAAACGCGTGTGTACCGCAATGGCGGCGCCGATATTGCCGCGCTGCAGCGCCGCCGCCTCGCCTTGTTCGACAACACCGGCAAGGGCGCCGACGAGATCGGCTACGGCCAGAATTTCCGGCCGCACACACAAGCCTGGATCGATGCGATTGCGCAGAACATGGACGTCGGCCAGTTCGAGCGCACACCCGGCTATGCCGCTGCGCACCGCGCCATTGCGACCGGCAATGTACTGATACGGGAACTGCCGACCATGGACCCGTCGTTCTACGACCGGCGCCTCGCCGGCGAAGGCTACCCGTTCGACAACCTGCAGGTTTCGGCAGCCCGCCCCGGCACGCCACTTTATGTGCTGGGCAGCAGCCTCGACGGCGGCTGGTACTACGTGCAAACACCCGACGTACAGGGCTGGGTACACAGCGACAAGGTTGCGCTCGTCAGCAGCGCGTTCGTCGACCTCTGGCGCAGCGCGGCGCGCAATGGACTCGCCGCAGTCATCGTCGCCTCGGCGCCCGTGCGCGACAGCCAGGGCGTATTCCGTTTCGATGCACCGGCCGGCACCTTGCTGCCGGTCGCGCCCGGCGATAGCGAGGCCCAGCGAGTCGTGATGATTCCCGCTCGCGACGAAAACGGCAACGCGGTTGCACGTATCGCGCAACTCAGCGACACGCAAATCGCCAATGCCCCGCTCGCCGCGACGCCGCGCCACCTCGCCATGCTGCTCAAGACTCTGATCGGACGCCCATATGGTTGGGGCAACACCGGCTTCTATAACGACTGTTCATCGGAAACACAAAGCATCTTCGCTGCGTTCGGCGTATGGCTGCCGCGTCATTCGTCGACCCAGATGAGCGCTGGGCACATGACCGATCTATCTGCCGCGACGCCTCAAGAACGGCTCGACTACCTCACGAAACACGGCGCGCCGATGCGCACCCTGATCTATATCGGCGGCCACGTGATGCTGTATCTGGGCAACACCACGCGCGATCATCAGGTAGTGCCGCTGGTCTATCAGGACGTGTGGGGCTTGCGCCCGGCGGACAACAGCCGGCGCGCCGTGATTGGCGGCTCGGTGATTTTTCCGCTGCTTGCACATATCCCCGAAGATCCGCATTTGCAATCGCTTGCGGCAACGCCCATCTTCCAGATCAGCGTCATCGGCGCGCCGGCTGAGGGTACGCCGGCTCAACCCGACGACGATAATCCCGCCGGCTGAACACCAGCGGCCAGGCTCGCGAGCGGCTTGCAGCGGGCTGCCAGACTGGGCTGATCAAGTCAGCAGCGCGGCGGGCATGCGAATTGCAGCATACGTCTCCAAGCGAGGGGCCCTGACCCCTGTGACTATCAATCACACCTACTCGGAGGCGTTATGTTGGGAACCATTCTTCTCATCGTCCTGATCCTGCTACTTATCGGCGCCTTTCCAGCATGGCCGCACAGCCGCTCCTGGGGCTACGCGCCGACGGGCACCATCGGTATTGTTGTCATCGTCGTGATTGTCCTCGTCGTCATGGGACAGATATAAGCTGAACCCGCAACGTCGGAATCGCTGAACGCGGACCGCCAGTTTGACCGTATGTTTTGTAAAACTGGCGGTCTGCTTACTCTCTTGCCGCCTCGCCCCTCCCGTCCTACCAGCACCCGGCGCTCAGCCGACACAGCCGCGCGTGAGTTCGTCCGCTAGTCTGTCACGCCTGCCGGCGCGTCACACCGCTCGGCTACCGACACACTTTGGTGGATACGGCTGTACTGAGGCACGCTGCTTGCGGCCGGAATAAGTAAGCAGACGGACATCCGTTTGCGTCCAAAGACTTACTTCTGGAGGATCGTAAAATGAACAGCACTACGAAGAAAATCCTGGCTTCTGCGCTCGTGATGGCGATGTCTGGTGGCGTCTACGCCCAAGCCGGCGGAGGCGGTGGTGGGGGTGCGGGCGGCGGCGGTAACGGCGGCGGCATTGGTGCCGGTAGCGGCAATGCCGGCGGCGCAGGTGGAACCGTGTCGCCGGGCGTCGGCGGTACCGGCGGCATGAATCGCCCTGGCAATACGAGCGGTTACGGCTCGCCAGGTACCACGGCCACCGGCGGGGGGATGGGCACGGGTACGGGCTCGACACCCAATTCGGCCACTATGAACCGCTCGAACACCAACCACCCGGGGGTGACACAGCCGGGGGCGGACGGCACCATGCAGAACGGCAAGTAACGTGTCTGCGGTCGCGGAAGAACATACATGGAGCGGTGGCGTCAGCGTCGCCGCTCCTTTAGTTACGCTCCTTTAGTTACGCTCCTTTAGTTATATTCCGCGTTGGAATATTTATACCTGAACGGCTCGCCGGGCGTCGTCACGACGGCCTTGCACGTGTATTGATAGTGAGTGAACGAAGCCTCTCCACACGGCTTTTTTACAGTCCCGCGAAGTCTCGCGTTTCGTTCGCACCCGCTGTCCCCTACCTAAGAGGCTCACCATGTCAGCAGTTGCCCGGCGCGTCATCCAGTTGGCGCAATTACCCGAGGATCACGCGACGCGTGTCGAGGTGGATGGCGAGAAGATCCTGCTCGTCCGCAATGGAGACACGGTGCATGCGTACAGCGCGGACTGCCCGCACGCCGGTGCCCCGCTCGAAGAAGGTGCGCTCTGCAACGGCCATATCATCTGCCCGTGGCACAAAGGCACTTTTGACGCCACGACCGGAGAGGTCCTTGAGCCGCCTGCCCTGATGAGCCTCGACCGTTATCCCGTCGTGGTACGTGACGGCGACGTAATGGTGACGCCGGTGAAAATCGAAAGGCCCGGCGCCGCCGCGTCGAGCGATACGCCCAGGTTCGTCGTGATCGGCGCGGGCGCGGCAGGCGCGGCCGCCTGTGCTGCACTGCGTGCAAATGGCTTTAGCGGCCACGTTACCCTGATCGGAGAGGAATCCCCGGAACCGTATGATCGAACCGCGTTAAGCAAATTTGTCCCATCCGGAGAAATGGCTCCCGACGATGTTCCGCCGCTATTGCCCCCGCATTGGCTCGAGCAGGAGCATGTAGAACGCGTCGTAGGTACGATCGTCAGCCTCGATGTACCGAAACGCGAGATCCGTTTCGACGACGGACGAATGCTCACTTATGACGCCGCACTGCTGGCGTCGGGAAGCACGCCTCAGTTCCCTCCCGTGCCCGGCCGCGATCTCAAGTCCGTCTACCTGCTGCGCACCTTGCACGACGCTACTGCGTTGTGCGAAGGACTGGAAAGCGCGCAGCGCGCCGTTATCGTCGGCAGCAGCTTTATTGGGCTGGAAGTCGCGTCTGCGTTACGCGAACGCGGTGTTCAGGTGACCGTCGTCGCTCCCGAACACGTTCCCTTCGAACGTCAGTTCGGCGCCCGCTTCGGCGCCCTGTTTCAGCGTCTGCATGAAAGCCACGGAGTGACCTTTAAACTGAACGAGAAAGTCGCCGAGTTTGCCGGCGACACGCATGTGCGTGAAGTCGTGCTCGAGAGCGGCGCACGCCTGCCCGCGGACGTCGTGCTCGTTGGCACGGGCGTCGCCCCGGCCACGGGCTTTATCCAAGGATTGCCGTTGCAGAAGGACGGCGGGGTGCTCGTCAATGCTGGCATGCAGGCCGCGCCAGGGCTCTACGCCGCCGGCGATATCGCGGCATTTCCGTTATACGAGGACCAGGAGCCCGTGCGTATCGAACATTGGCGGCTCGCCCAGCAACACGCGTTTACCGCGGCACAAAACATGTGCGGTGCACGCAACCGCTACTCAGGCGTGCCGTATTTCTGGACGTATCACTACGGCAAGTCCTTCGAATACCTTGGTTACGCCAGCGGCTGGGACGACATCGTGGTTGACGGCGATCCTGAGCAACACCGGTTCCTCGCCTTGTACGTGAAAGCGGGCATTGTGGTCGCCGCACTGGCCTGCGAACGCGGAGCCGCGACCGCGCGATTGGTCGAATCGATGCAGACGGGGCTTTCGTCGACGGAAGCGTTGCGGCTAGCCAGCGAGCAGGAAGCGGCGAGCGCAACGTAACAACCTTGCAGCAGCTATCAAGCGGCTAATTAGCGACCGATTTTCACCAGGCGAGAGTAATGACGCACGAGGAGCGCGCCGTGCCGATCGAAAAACAAACCAGGACGGAGGAGCAATGAATCATCATGACGTGGAACAAGAACTCCAGCACTTCGAATACGTGTTCGCGCACCTCTGCGCAACAAGCGCCGTCCCACCGCTTAGCTATTGGCGCAGCCGACTCAATTCACTGCGTAAGATCCCTATCGTGCCGTCACAGCGGGAAAGAATCAACAGACTGGAGCAATTGCTAGCCGCACATGAACTCGCCGTTACAACAGGTGGGAAATCGACGCCGCACGAAGATGTCTCGGGTGCCGCGATTCGCCCCCGGCGTTAACATCCGCCCGGGTCTCCTTCGAGCCGAAAGCGATCGACCCGGCACCTTCGCGCTTCGCCGTCATCGTTCCAACCTCTCCGTTGAGCCACTCTGCGCGGGCTGTCCTGTCACACGCGAACGCAGTTCACGAAACGCGTTCATGACGCGTGCGACTGTAATGCTCTCGCGCCACCAGCGCTCCTTCAAACCCGCCGTCGGCACCCACCACGACGGCAATACAATGTCCCCGGTCGTGAAGCCCGGACGCCAACGCTCTGCAACGCCGCGCCGGCGAAACAGGGTCAACGTGGGAATGCCGAGCGACGACGCCAGATGTCCAACGCCCGAATCGTTACCGATGAACCAGCCGGATTCGTACAGCCATTCCGCCAGCAGCGCCGATGATGCGAACGACCGCAGCGGCGGCAGTTCGCCGGGCAGTTTCTCCCAGCGGGAACGCTCCCGCGCTTCCACCACGAATTCAACCTGCAGACCGCTTGCTTGCAGA
>JBEKNG010000171.1:0-9099 GCA_049523075.1 Paraburkholderia sp. | reverse complement strand
GTGCGCGCCGACTATCTGGAGTGGGTCGTCGAATCGAAGCCTTACCCCTACGGGCCGGTAAGCATGTATGGGAAACGAGGCTAAGCGAATGACAACGATCAGGAAAAAACACACAGACGCGGTGATCGTCGGCTTCGGCTGGACAGGTGCAATCATGGCAATCGAGCTGGCGAACGCCGGGCTCGACGTCGTAGCCCTCGAACGGGGCGACAACCGGGATACGATTCCGGACTTCGCGTACCCGCAGATCACCGACGAAGTCAAATATTCCTCCAGGCAGGCGCTGCTCCAGAACCTCGCGAAGACCACAGTCACGATCCGCCATGCGAAGGACAATGTCGCTTTGCCGTATCGCCAGTTCGGCACGTTCAAACCGGGCGAAGGGGTGGGCGGCGCGGGTACGCACTGGTCCGGTGTGCAGTCGCGGGTGGGCCCCGACGAGCTGCGCCTGTACAGCCGGGTAAAGGAGCGGTATGGCGAGAAATTCATCCCGGCAGACATGAACCTGCAGGACTGGGGCGTCACTTACGATGAGCTTGAGCCGCACTTCGACCGCTTCGAATATGTGTGCGGCACGTCGGGCAAGGCGGGCAACATCAAGGGCGTCCAGATGGAAGGGGGCAACCCTTTCGAGGGCTACCGCTCCCGCGAATTCCCGGTGCCGCCGCTCGCCGATCACCCAACCGGCCGGCTGTTCGCCGCCGCGGCAAAGAGCCTGGGTTACAAACCCTTCCCGCTGCCGGCAGGGAACGCGTCGACCGCCTACCAGAATGAATACGGATGCCAACTGGGACCGTGCAATTTCTGCGGCTTCTGCAGTGACTACGGATGCCTGAACTATTCGAAGGCATCGCCGCAGACAACCATCATTCCTGCACTGTTGCGCAAGCCCAACTTCGAGCTGCGCGTGAATTCGCACGTGACACGCGTGAACCTCGACAGCACCGGCAAACGCGCGATCGGCGTGACCTATATCGACGCCGAGGGCAACGAAGTGGAGCAACCGGCGGACATGGTCATCCTCGCCGCGTTTCACCTGCACAACATTCGGCTCATGCTGTCCTCCAGGATCGGTACACCATTCAATGTCGACACCAACGAAGGCGTGATCGGCCGCAACCTCTGTTACCAGTACATCAACAGCGTCAACATGTTCTGGGACAAGGACGTCTACATCAACCAGTTCATCGGCACGGGTGGCGGCGGCCAGGCCATCGAAGAGTTCAATGCCGATAACTTCGATCACGGTCCACTTGGCTTCATCGGTGGTGGAGTGATCTGGGGACGCCAGACCGGCAACGGTCCGGTACGAGGCGTTCCGCTTCCCGCGGGTACGCCGAAGTGGGGAACCGAGTGGAAGCAGGCTGTCGTGGACAATTTCCTGCACACCGGCCGCATCGAGTCGCAGAGCACGAGCCTTGCGAATCGCGCGTATTACGCGGACCTCGATCCGACCTACAAAGACGCTTACGGCTCGCCGCTGCTGCGCCTCACGTTCGACTGGAATGACAACGACCTGCGCTCTGCGGCGTTCCTCGGTAGCAAGGTGATGGAAATTGGCCGCGCGATGAATCCGAAGAGCATGTCAGGCCGCGTCTTCAAGCCTGGCATGCATTGGGACACCCGCCCGTACCAGAGCACCCACGTGTGCGGCGGCACGTCGATGGGCGCGGACCCGAAGACCAGTGCGGTCAACAGGTACCTGCAAAGCTGGGACGTGTCCAACCTGTTTGTGCTGGGCGCAAACACCTTCGCACACGGGATTGGTTACAACCCGACCGGTCTCGTCGGTGGTCTCGCGTACTGGGCGGCAAGCAACATCCGCTCGCAGTACCTGAAGAACCCCGGACCGATGGTCCAGGCGTAAGGGGGCATGATGCGAAAGAAAATCCTCATCCCCATTGCCGCGATCGCGGTGCTCGTCGCCGGCTGCTGGGCCTCCACATGGAGCAAGCCCGCCGTCAGCGTAGCTGCGGATGTCGCAGCGCGTCCAGGCGACCCGGTTCATGGCGAATACCTCGCGCACGCGGGCGACTGCATGGCATGCCACACGGCGAAGGGCGGCGAACCGTTCGCGGGCGGCTACCCGTTCAAGACACCGGTCGGCACGATCTATTCGAGCAACATCACGTCCGATCGCAAGCACGGCATCGGCGGGTACTCGTTCGACGACTTTGTGCTTGCCATGCGCGAAGGTATCGCGAAGGACGGACGGCGTCTTTACCCTGCCATGCCGTATACGTCCTATGCGAAGGTAAGCGACGCAGACCTCAAGGATCTCTATGCGTACTTCACCACCAGGGTGCCGGCATCGAGCGAGGCTAACCGGCGCGCGGACATCGTCTGGCCGTTGAGCATTCGCTGGCCCTTGGCCTTCTGGGACCGTGCGTTTCATGACGACTCGCGCTTCCAGCCCGTCGATTCCCAGAGCGCCGAGTGGAATCGCGGCGCCTACCTCGTGCAAGGGCTGGCTCACTGCGGCACTTGTCACACGCCGCGCGGAGCGGCGATGCAGGAACTCGACCTGAGCGGCAAGACCTCGCTGTACCTGTCCGGCGCAGCACTGGACAACGCATCGCCGATCAACTTGCGCGGCGATGCAGGATCCGGGCTGGGCGAGTGGTCCGAACAGGATATCGTTGCGTTGCTGCAGACCGGCAGGGGTCCACACTCTGCCGTGACCGGGCCGATGGGCGACGTGGTCGAACACAGCACGCAGTATCTGAGCGAGTCGGACCTCCACGCGATCGCGACGTATCTGAAGAGCCTGCCGCCGCGCCAGCACGACACGGCCGCATTCCAGGCGAACGATGCGACGCTCCGGTCGATCATGGCCGGCACAGCGACGGGAGCGGGCGCGAGCATCTACATCGATAGCTGCGCGGCGTGTCACCGGCAAAACGGGCAAGGCGCATCGCGGGTGTTTCCTTCGCTCGCCAACAACCCGATGGTGCTGGCGGCACAACCTGATTCGCTGATCGCAGTCATCCTGAACGGTTCGCGTCTGCCGTCGACCGCGGGCGCACCGTCACCGCTGGCCATGCCGCCGTTCGCATGGCGCTACGACGACCAAGAGGTCGCCGAACTGGCGACGTTCGTCAGATCCAGCTGGGGTAATCACGGTTCAAGCGTGACTGCCGATGAGGTAAAGCACCTGCGCGCCCAACTGAAAGACTGATTTCCAGGTCCCTGCGATGAACAGTAGGGGTCGCCGAGCACGTAATGCGGCGACTTCTGCGACAATCGCCGCCTCGCCTCCTTTTGAAACTATTGACGAGGTCGCACGATCGGCCTGAGAACAAGTAATGAGTGATACAGGTAACACAATGCGAGGGACCGGTTGGGTCTTATTCGCGCTCGCTGTTGGTGCCTTTGCCATCGGAACGACAGAGTTCGCGACGATGAGCCTGCTGCCGATGTTCGCGCAAGGCCTCGGAATCGACGCGCCTACGGCGGGGCATGTCATCAGTGCATACGCGCTGGGGGTGGTCGTGGGCGCACCGGTCATTGCGGTTCTGGGGGCGCGGCTTCCACGTCGTACCTTATTGACCCTTTTGATGGCCATGTTCGCCATTGCAAATGGGCTGAGTGCGTTGGCACCCAATTACCATTGGATGCTGTTCTTCCGTTTTCTCAGCGGGCTTCCTCATGGTGCGTACTTCGGTGTCGCAGCGCTAATGGCGACGAGTCTCGTCCCGGAGAATCGGCGCACGGTCGCGGTAGGGCGCGTTTTCCTTGGATTGACGTTTGCGACCATCATCGGCGTTCCGCTCGCCAACTGGTTGGGGCAGGCTATCGGATGGCGCTGGAGTTTCGGCCTCGTTGCGCTGCTCGGCATACTGACGATGACGTGCGTATGGCTATTGGCACCGGCGGATCCAGCCCATCCAGACTCGAGCCCGCTGCGCGAACTTGGCGCGCTGAGGCGCGCACAGGTGTGGCTGACACTCGGCATTGGTGCGATCGGATTCGGCGGCATGTTTGCTGTTTACACCTATCTGGCGAACGTTCTGGGTCAGGTCACTGGGGTTTCTGCGCAGGCGGTGCCGTTTGTTCTAAGCGTCTTCGGCGTGGGCCTGACGGTTGGCAACATCGTCGTGCCGATATTCGCTGATCGGGCCTTGATACGGACTACGGGCGTCGTGCTGGTGTGGAGCGCGATTGCGCTAGCACTCTTCCCGTTGATGGCTGGCAACGTCTGGACCATCTCTTTCGACGTCTTCCTGATTGGCGTTGGGGGCGCGCTGGCGACGCTTCTGCAGACACGCTTGATGGATGTCGCTGAAGACGCCCAAGGCCTTGCCGCCGCGCTTAATCACTCGGCCTTCAATACCGCCAACGCGATCGGACCATTTCTCGGCGGCCTGGCTATTTCAGCAGGTTACGGGTGGACCGCGCCGGGATGGGTGGGAGGGTTGCTGGCCATCGGCGGCCTGGGGTTCTGGCTCGTCTCCGCGACGCTCGAGCGTAGCCGCAGTCGCAAAGTGTCTATCATCCGCGAAAATATCACGGTGTAAATGGCAACGGTGTCTTGTGCGCTTTGTGAACAAAGCGCGCAACCAAATCGCTATAAAATTATCGCGGCCCAACCGCGAGCGTTGACTCTATGCAGTCCAGCCGGGCCGTTTTGTAAATCTCTCTTCGATACATCTTCAATGTCCCATAGTACTCGCCGGTCTGTTGGCCGCGCTTCATCTGGCCGACGTCATCCGAGCAAGGAAATGCTCCTTCCCATGACGAGACAGGCGGTTTCCGATATCTCGCTCGCGAATCACCTTGCTCTTGCGGTTTGTCGTAAAGGTCTAGGGAACGCTCATCAACTCAATGAGCTGATCAGGGCCGTCTATCTCACGTACTGTTTGCAACAATCTGGCTTCGGCGACGCGCCCGTGGATTTGTATCGGCGTGCCGAGACGGCATTGGATCAGGCTGGCGTAAGGGGGCAGTGCGACGGTGTGTGGGCAGTGAGCGTCGAGGTTGCAGGCATGCTGGAGGAGATTCTGGCCATTCATGACCTGCAACTCATGTCGGTTGCCACCCGGGATGTGATGGAGGCCAAAGCGCGACTGTCCAGATTCAGTAAAACCGACCTTCGCTCGCCCATTTCAGATGATGCACAAACTGATCATCGCCGCGATGACGTCGCGCTCGATGCTTCCCTGGCCGCCAACGGGCTGCAATAGTCCCAGCAGGGGCCGTGTGTGGAAATGGTGCGGATACGGAAAATGCCCGGAAAAAAGCCCCCACCCGGGGAGAGCGGGGCAAAATGAGGTTGAAACTCGCCTCTGAGGAGGGCGGCGAAACAATACGCTAGCAACGCCCGTGCAAAGCCTGAAGTCCGCATTACGCAAAAGACATTTCTGGAAATGGGCCAGGCTGCCGCGGCTTGCCATCACTTACCGGCGGTACCGGCTTTCTGGGCCCATTCTGCTTCCAGAGGATCGGCCCGTAGTTCTACGAAGCAGAAACGTTGAACGGGAGCGGGCGCTCCGTCCGTTTTTCTCCGCGGTCGAATTGCCTTCTCGCGAGTTCCATTTCGTTCATATGGGTTCCGACCCAGTCCCAGATTCCGCAAACCTTGTCCAGCAGGCTGCGTCCCAAGGGCGTCAGTTGATAATCGACACGCGGTGGTATCACCGGGTGCACGTAACGCGACACGAGGCCATCCCGTTCGAGTTGGCGCAACGTCTTCGTTAGCATCTTCTGGCTCACGCTGCCCACCTCGTCGCGTAACCGCGAGAAACGCATCTCGCCGTGCGTGCCGAGTGCGTCGATTACGAGGATCGTCCACTTGTCTGCGATCTGCTCGATGATGTTGCGGGCGAGATCATCGGTTTTCTTTTGCGGGCTGTCATCGGCGTGAAGGCCGTCGTAGCAATTTGTTTCCATGGGGAAAGTATGAAACCGTCAGGTGCCTTCTTGTGATCGCCGGATGTGGCTGAAATAATCGCTCTGCATGCCCAGTCAACGGGCACGACTTCGTTTTTCAGACCGCGTCCGGTACGGATGCAGCGCTTTAACAAAAGAGCATCGCATGACTATTGAAACAATCGCAATTGAAGGTTTATCGACACCGGTATCACGCATCGGCCTCGGCACCTGGGCAATTGGCGGATGGATGTGGGGTGGCACCGATGAGAAGGAATCGATCGCGGTGATTCGCCGGGCGCTCGACAACGGCGTCAACCTGATCGATACGGCACCCGTGTACGGCTTTGGTGCATCGGAAGAGATCGTCGGCAAGGCGCTGGCTGACGGATATCGTCACAAAGCGATCATCGCGACCAAGGTCGCACTGGAATGGCATGACGGCAAGGTATTCCGTAATTCCTCGCCGCAGCGCATTCGTCATGAGGTAGAGGATACCCTGCGTCGCTTGCGGACAGATTACATCGATCTGTATCAGGTGCACTGGCCGGACCCGCTGGTGCCGATTGAGGAGACCGCCGCAGTGCTGGATGAGCTACGCAAGGAAGGCAAAGTTCGCGCCCTTGGCGTCAGCAATTTCTCCACTGCGCAAATGGATGCATTCCGGCGTGTCGCGCCGCTATCGACCACCCAGCCGCCCTACAACCTGTTCGAGCGCGAAATCGACGGCGACGTCTTGCCGTATGTGAAGCAGCACGGACTGGTGGCGCTCGCCTACGGCGCACTGTGCCGCGGACTGCTTGCCGGGCGTATCGGCGTCGAGACGCGCTTCGAGGGCGACGATCTGCGCCTGCACGATCCAAAATTCCTCGAGCCGCGTCGCGAGCAATATGTTGCGGCTGTGAAGGCCCTGAATGTGTTCGCACGCGATAACTACAACAAGTCGGTGCTCGCGCTCGCCGTACGCTGGGTGCTTGACCGTGGCCCGACGATTGCGCTTTGGGGCGCACGACGCCCGGATCAGTTGGATGGAATCGAAGAGGCTTTCGGTTGGACGCTCGATGAAAAGGCCTTTACGCAAATCGATGCAATCGTCGCGCACTTTGTCAAGGATCCCGTTGGTCCGGAATTCATGGCGCCGCCGCAGCGTGCATTGGCGGCATGAACTAGCCCGTATCAGGCGAGAGCATGACCAGGGTACGCCGGGGATGTCAGCCGGCGCGTGCAGTGTCCGACGGCGAGGCCGCGGTCGGACATGATTCCCCGAGCTTTATCAATTTGATACGTACTTAAATTTCGGCAGGTTTGCGTGACCTGTGCGCGCATTAATTCAATCGGCTTTAAAAGAGCCGAGTCGGTCAATATTAGCGGTGCTGACACGGCATATCTGGGTGCGCCGCGGACGTTCATGGCCAGTCTTGAGTTGGACTATTAGCGCAAATGTCATTTGCGAGTGGGGTCATTTTTCCGCCGCTTACCTCGTGGCAAGATTGACCGGTCCCGTCGTGTGCCGACCGACGTCGCGTATCTGAAAAGCGATGGACGCCATCAAGGCCTCGCGCGAAATTGCACGAGGCCTGTCAACCCGGTTCAATCACAACTCCGGCTACGGTCCGGTCAAGGCGCCCGGTCTGGAGATGGGCGTCAGCGCACCGTGCTCGCTTAACCTGCACGCAGGAGCGGTCTGCGCATGAAGCCGCAGATTTCCGTCGAGCCGCTGAAGGCTTGCTCGAACTCGATGTTCGATTTGATTGCCAAATACCCGCAGTAACGGTCGTCAATAGTCCGAATTGGTTGACTTAAGATTCGCGAGCTCTTTTGTTTCGCTTTCAGACGACCGGTCATATCAATGTAAGGAATACAGACCCAATGCAAAACTTTACGTTTCATAACCCCACTCGCATCATTTTCGGCGAAGGCCAGATCGCGGCGCTCGATACCCAGGTGCCACGCGAAGCGCGCGTGCTGATTACCTGCGGCGGCGGCAGCATCAAGAGCAACGGTGTGCTCGCGCAAGTACAGGCGGCGCTCGGGAAGCGTGCCTCGTTCGTATTCGAAGGTATCGAACCCAACCCCACCTACGAAACCTTGATGCAAGCAGTTGCTGTCGCACGCGAGCAGAACATCGACTTTCTGCTGGCTGTCGGCGGTGGCTCGGTCATCGACGGCACCAAGTTCATTGCAGCCGCACTGAAGTTCAATGGCGAACCGTGGGACATTCTGGCCAAGCAGGCTCCCGTGCGTGATGCGGTGCCGTTCGGCAGCGTGCTGACGTTGCCCGCCACCGGTTCGGAAATGAACAATGGCAGCGTCGTCAGCCACCGCGCGAAGGGCGACAAGCTGTTCTTCACTAGCGATGCGACCTATCCGGTCTTTTCGGTGCTCGATCCGACGACGACCTATTCGCTGCCGGCCCGGCAAATTGCCAACGGAGTGGTCGACGCGTTCGTGCATACCGTCGAGCAGTACCTGACGTATCCGGTCGATGCAAAGGTACAGGACCGTTTTGCCGAAGGATTGTTGCTCACGTTGACTGAAGTCGGTCCGCAAGCACTGGCCGAGCCGAAAAACTATACCGTGCGGGCCAACCTGATGTGGACCGCGACGCTGGCGCTGAACGGTTTGATCGGCGCAGGCGTACCGCAGGATTGGGCGACGCATATGCTCGGTCACGAGATTACCGCGCTGCATGGCCTCGATCATGCGCAAACGCTGGCAATCGTGCTTCCGGCGATGCTGACTGTGCGCAAGGAACAAAAGCGCGCGAAGTTGCTGCAATACGCCGAACGCGTATGGAATATCACCGAGGGCAGCGAGGACGAGCGCATCGACGCGGGGATTGCTGCGACGCGCGCGTTCTTCGAGAAAATGACTGTCGCTACCCGTTTGCGTGATTACAAGGTCAGTGGCGAATCCGTTGCTACGCTGATCGCGAAACTCGAGGAACACGGGATGACCGCATTGGGCGAACACGGCGACGTGACGCTCGAGGTTAGCCGTCGAGTGTATGAACTTGCGGTCTAAGCAGGCCCAGGTCCCTCTGACCGATTACTTTGGAATGTCACTATGAAGATCGGATTTATTGGCCTTGGCTCCATGGGGGCTGCAATCGCAGCGAACCTCATCGAGTCGGGACATGAAGTACATGTCTTCAATCGTACTCCCGCACGTGCTGAACGGTTGCGCGAAGCCGGTGCACGGGTTGCGGCCAGCCCCGCGGAGGCAGCGCAG